>JACMPN010000462.1 GCA_014377495.1 Candidatus Sericytochromatia bacterium | reverse complement strand
GGCGTTGGATTTCGTGACCATTTTGCCGACCACCGGGGCGTTCTTCAGGCGACCCATCATGCCTTCACCGGCCTTGAACGCCTTGGACTTGGCGACCAGCCCCTGCAGCCGCTGGGTGGCCATGAATTGGGCCTCTTCGCCGGCGGACATGCGCATCAGACTGAGGTTCTTCCGGACAGTCTCGATCTTGGTTTGACGGCGGACCTGCATCTTGTTGACGATACTGCCGATGACCGGTTTGCTGGCGAGCTTGCCCTGGATGCTGGTGCCGTTGTTGAACCGGATCGACGAGGCGTGCAGGTTGTCGAGCTTGCCCTCCATGCCGGTCAGGGTGGAGCGGTACCAGATCTTGTTCATGTAGATGTTGAAGGCACCCATGCCGACGGCCGTCGCCTTCTGGATGGTCTTGGCGAGCTTTTGGTCGGCAGGGCTGGCGCCTTCGGGCCCAAGGCCCAGGCTGGCGGGATCGACAACCTTGCCGGCCTTGTCGACAATCTGGTTTTCAGGGGCTGCCGACTCGTCGACGTAGAGTTCCTTGCCGAGGTAGGGCTTGCCGTCGGGATAGATGATCTGGGGGTGGCCCTTGGCATTGGCGTGCGTCGGGTCGATCATCGGCGTCTTGGGGTCCACCGCTGCAGCGTTGGGATCGGTGGTCGTCTGGGTGGTGGTCGCCGCAGGATCTCCTGCCGGCTGGGCGGCACCGGTCCCGTGCTTCAGCTCTGCGGCGGCGAGATCGATCGGCCTGCCACTCGGATCGGCAAAGGTGCCGTCAGGCTTGGCGATGATCGTCATGCCCAGGTAAGGACTGCCCTGATCGGTGCCGTCTTTGGCGATGTTTTTGCCGTCGGCGACGACGACTTCGTTGCGGTCGTTGGTGAACAGCTCCGGTGCCGGTGCCAGAGCCTGTTCGGTCGTCGGGATGGCGACGGTCGCCTTGGCATTGCCGCGTGGGGCCGTCGCTGCTGTCCGATCACCCTGGGCGGCCGGCGTCCGCGCAGCCGTCTGGGGCTGTGCCGCTGCCGGCGTCTCGTCCTGGGCCATCATGGCGGCAATCCACCGAGCCTGCATCTGGACCGATTGCGTGTTTGCCACCGATGAGTCGCCCATGTCCACAACCTCCGTCAAAATTCGTCCAGATGCGCTTTGTCTTAAAGCTTTCATACCCCACCCAACCCTGTCTCGAACAGGCGCGGGGGCTGTCTCTTACCAGTTGTCGGCTAAGAACCGATTATCTTGCCTTAACCAGGGGGCCCTGCCGGCAAAAGCTGCCGTCAGACCGCTGTCGGGACCGGCACCGGCCGGCGGATTAGTCCTGGTCGTTGAGCATCGTCCCGAGGGTGCTGATCACCATGCCGGCCGCATGGGTGGCGATGGCGTTGCCGATGTGGCCCCGGCGGAAAGCCATGATGTCGCCCGTGGCGCTGACCGCATTGCCGCCGATGCGCAGGTAGTCGTCGACCTTGCGGGTGTTGCCGGGGGCCTTGAGGCCCTTGATGCCCTGGTAAACCGAGTAGCCGTCGCTGGCCAGCATGATCGTCGGGAAGATCCGCCCGCGGGTGGCGTTCTTCACCTTCGTCCAGGTGCCGGCCTGGCTTTGGGTCGCCTTCATCTCGGCCTGCAACCGGGTGATCGTGCTCTGGCGGCGGTTCTCGACGCCCTTGGCGAGGCTGCCGACGACGGGCGTGTCCTTGATGCGGCCCATCATCGACTGGCCCTTGGCGAAGGCCTTGGACTCGCTCCGCAGGGCGGTCAGGCGCTCTTTGGCGAGGAACTTGCCTTCCTGGCCGGGGGTCATCCTGGCGATCTTGATCGAACGCTGCAAGGGTCCCACTTTGCCTTCCCGGCGATTCTGCAACTTGGTGACGACGGTGCCGAGCACCGGGGTGTTCTGCAGTTTGGCCTGTACGCCGGTGCCATTCTTGAAGGCCTTGCTGGCGGTCTGCAGGCTGTTCAGCCGACGCTCCATGCCACCGAGGGTCGAGCGATACCACATGTAATCCATGCCGATGCCCAGAGCCCCGCTGGCGGCGGCCGTGCCCATCTTGACCCGCTTCATCACCTTGAGGTCGGCGGCGCTGGGGGCTTGGGCGCCACCCGTCGGGGCCCCCGGCTGGCCTTCCAGGGCGACCAGATCGATCGATTTGCCCTGGGCATCGACGATCTGGTCGTTCTCGCCGAGGTACATCTCCGTGTTCATGTAAGGCTGGCCGTCGGCGGTGACGATTCGGTTCTGTTCGTTGACGAAGAGTTCGGGGGCCGTGTTCTGGGCGGCGGCCATGGCGGTGGCCGTGTCGGCCACCTGCGGGCTGGTCAGGTCGACGACGGCGGCAGACATGCGGCCGGCGGCGGCGGACGTCCGGACGCCGTCCCGGGCCATGGCCGGCTGCTGGGCAGGGGCCGCTGCGGGCGTGGACTGGGCATCCTGGGCATTCAGCGCGGCGATCACGGCCTGGGAATAGGAGACCGGCTGGGGGGGGGTGATCGGACCGGACATGATTGCCTCCTCGGCGTTGCGCTCTCTGCCACCTTCCGGTGGTTAGAATTATTATGGCTTGACAGTCACTTAACCTTTCTTGCGACAAGGCTAATGGAACTCTAAGGTTTGACAAAGGGATGGCCTGAATCGGTGTCCCGGCGCAGCTGCTGCGCCGACGGCCTGATCGTCTGCGCCAACGGACAGGCCCCGGTCAGAGCAGGCACTCGAACCGGGGCCAAAAAACACGGCGGCCGGATCCGGTGAACCGGGAGAGATGCCGGGCGGGTGGGCGCAAGCCCTGCCTAGTCGTTGTCGTCGAACCAGCTGCCGATGCCGCTGACCAGCATGCCGACACCGCTGACCACCAGACCGGCCACGGCAAGCGGGACACCGGCGATGGCGCCGACCCCCGTCAACGAGGCCGCACCGCCGGCGAGCATCATGCCGGAGCCGATCATGCTCAGGGCGTTGCCGCCGATACGGGCGATGTCGTCGCCGTGTTTCTTGTTGTTCGGGTCCTTCCATTTCATCACATCGCCGGCGATGCCGATGCCACCAAAGACGATGCCGACAACGGGAAGGACCTTGCTGCCGGTGAATGCCAGGGCCTTGCCGCCGAAGGAGGCGGCTTTGCCGGCCACGCTGAGGGTCTGTGCCCCCTTGACTAGGATGGTGCCGGTAGTAGCCACCCGGGCCACCTTGATCGCCTTGTAGGCCATGCCCCCGTAGGTGGCGAGCCCGATGCCGGTGGTGACCCCGATTTGGACCCGGCGCTCGGTCCGGCGGTCCTTGCGCTCGTCCGCCTCCTGTTTGACTGCGGCGACGATGGCGGTGTCGATTTCCTGGAAATCTTTGTCGGTGGCGATCTCCAGCAGCGGCGCTCCGTTTTCGGTCGATTTGACGAAACGGTTTTTGCCCTTCGTCTCGGGCGACGCCTGGATCGACGCCATTTCCTGGGCATTCGGGGCCCGTTTTTTCCGGGTGTCGATGTCATAGATGAGGACGGCGCTGGGTGCTTTGCCGCTGGCCGGGGTCGAGGACGTGTCCTTGTGGACGGGCGCCCTGCCCTTGGCAGTGTCCGCAGGAGCCGCCGGCTTTTTGGCAGCGGCGGCGGGGGCGTGCACCGACTCCTGGGCCATCATGGCGGCCAAGGCCGCCGAACGATACGTGCCACCATTCGGTGAAGTCGCAGCGTTACCCATAATGTCGGCGTCTCCCTTCGGCTCGACCGGCGGCGTGGTCGCCCGGCCTGAACCATGTTTGTCGCCGGCAACCGGCGGATACTTGCGTGTGTTGACCGGCGCCGGCCGATCGGAGGCGGGGCTGACAAGGCGCTACCTCCCTGTTATACCCCGCTCCCCGCCGTTTAAATCCCGCCGTGACGCGCACGGTCGCTTGCATCCCTGACGCGATGCGGGGGAAAATAGCCTGAGTTGCCGTTTTGAACACGGTCGCAGCGGAGGCAGCATGCGTAACAAGGGTGGGTTGATCACGGCCGTGGCCGATGCGTCACCGGCGGCACAGGCCGGCGTGGCGCCGGGCGATCGCCTATGGCTGATCAATGGCCAGGAGGTCACCGACCTGATCGACTACCAGTTCCTGCAATCCGACGAGTGGGTCGATGTCGAGCTGGAGCGTCCGGGCGGCGAGCGTTACCAGGTGACGATCACCAAGGACTCCGATACCGGGCTCGGTCTCTCCTTCGAGGATGCCGTCTTCGACGGAATCCGCCAGTGCCGCAACCGCTGCTCATTCTGCTTCCTCGATCAGTTGCCCATGCGGATGCGGCGCAGCCTCTATCTCCGCGACGACGACTACCGGCTCAGCTTTTACCATGGCAACTTCGTCACCCTGACGAACTGGACCCCGGCCAACTGGCGCCGTATTTATGATCAGAACCTCAGCCCGATCAACATCTCGGTGCACACGACCAACGGTCGCCTGCGGGCGGAGATGCTCGTCAATAAACGCGGAGCCCGCATCAAGCGGCAGTTGCGCAGCCTGGCCGATCACGGCATCCAGTTCTACGGTCAGGTTGTCCTCTGCCCCGGCGTCAACGACGGCAAGGAACTCGACAAGACGATCCGCGACCTGCTCGCCTACCACCCGACGATGATCAACCTGGCAATCGTGCCGCTCGGCGTGACCAAGTACCACAAGAACGCCATGGCCGAGACGACGCTGGCGTGGTGCCGGGAGGTCATCGCCCAGGTGCAGCGCTGGCAGGCCCATTGCCTGGAGACCTACGGCGAGCCCGTCGTCTTTCTCGGTGACGAGTTCTACATCCAGGGCGCCAAGGCCCTGCCGGCGGCAAAGCATTACGGCGAGTTCCCCCTGGCCGAAGACGGGGTCGGCGTCAGCCGACTTTTCGAAAAAGAGTTCCGCAAGCTGGCCAAGCAACTGCCCGTCGCGCTGCCGGCCCCCCGCCGGGTCACAGTCGTCACCGGACAGATGGGCACCCCGATGCTGCAGGCTGCCGTCGACCGGCTGAACACGATCGAGAACCTCACCGTCCAACTGGTGACGGTCGTCTCCGAGTTCTGGGGACCCCGCATCTCGGCCACCGGTCTCGTCACGGGCTCGGACCTGATGACGGCCCTGGCCGGCCGGGATCTGGGCGATGCCGTCATCCTCCCCAAGGTGATGCTGCGCAGCACTGGTGACCTGTTCCTGGACGACGTCACCTTCGATGAGCTGTGCCACGTCGTCACCGCCCCGGTCACCGTCGTGCCGACGAACGCCGCCGGCCTGATCTCCGGTGTGATGGCGGACGAGAGCTGGATCGGCCGCGAATCCAGTGTGCCGATCGTCGTGTATTCCTGGGAAAAATCCCTCTAAGCAACGGGTGGGTCCTGCGACGGACCGCCGTGCCAGTTAAGACCCAAAGGAGGCCATTTGGCTTCCCCTAGGTCTTAACTTGGGGCTTGGCTTTATCTGGCACCGCGGTTCGGCACCGGGCGCGGTTATCGTTTTTCATGCCGCCGCTGAGTCAGGGGCCCGGCGGCCGGGCAATTACGGATCGAGCCCGGCCGGCGGCGCCACCGTCATCGCCGGATCACCCAGCAACGTCCAGCTGCTGATCTCTTCCCGCCAGAGAGGCGCATCGTCCATGAACAAGCCGATCTTGGCCATGGTCATCGCCGCCCCGAGAGTCATCCGATCCGTCAGTGCAAAACGGAAGAAGCGCTTCAGCATGATCTCCTGCGCTGCCGGCAGGGAGTAGCCGGTGCCGCCGAGGTACGCAGCGGCACCACCCCGGGGCTTGCGCAGCATCGTCTCGCCCAGACTCGGCAGATACGGGTCGTAGAAGTAGGCCGTCAGGCAACTGGCGGCGACGACCACGCCGGCCTTGTCGGTGGCGGCGCTGGTGCCGGCCGTGTCGTTCGTCAGCACCTGTTCATCGGCCCAGAAGTCCGTCGTGCCGTGACCGACGTACAGGCTCAGGCCGCTACCCTGCTCAAGGGCCGTCTGCAGGCCGGCGGCGTTCGTCACGGCCAGATCCTGCCAGCCGAAGGCCTGGGCATAGCCCAGGCGGGCGTTGTCGGTCATCCGCCGGAAGGTGGCATCGTTGTCGTCGGTAACCGTGACGGCCCGTCCCCGCCAAGCCCCGTTGGCGGCCTCGAAGGCGATGACCTTGTCGACCATCACGGTGGCATCAGCCAGCGTGGCCGCCGGCATCCGGCCAATGAACAGGTCGGGCAGCTCGTCGTCGCCGACGGCACTGGCAAACCAGTTGTCGTCCGGGGTCAGGCCGATGTGCAGACTGGGCCGCAGATGGGGCGGGATGAACTGGGTCAGCGCCGCCGGAGCCTCGCCGTAATCGTTGCGGTAGTCGAAGCTGCCGTCGCCAAACAGCACCACATAGGCGGGTGCCGGTGCCGCCCAGTTGGACTGGGTCCAGGCCAGGAAGGCCCGGATGGCCTCAGGCTCAGGGTGGCCGCCGGCGAACTCGTCATAGATGGTCTGGACGTCGACCACTTTGGTCTGCAGCCCCTTCAGGGCCCGGTAGTCGGCCAACCGCTGGGCCTGGGCCCGGAAGACGGCCGGCGTGATGACCAGGTAGTCAGCCTGCTGACTGGCATGCAGGGTATCGGCAGTCGGAACGGGGACGATGGTGGCCGCTTTCAGGCCTGTGCCGTCACCAATCCAGTAACGGTGTTCGCCTGTCGCCGTCGGATCGGCGAACCCGACCGCCGCTGCCGTCGTCAGGCCGGTGGCTTTGCGCACAGTCGACGTGGCCGCGACGTCATAGACGGCGGCATCGGCTGCCTGCAAACCGGTGACGCTGTAAATCCCCCCGGCCGCCTTCGGCACGGTCGCAGCCAGGTAGCCGTGCTCAGCCTGCCAGCGGCGGGTGTGGTGCAGGGTCACCGAGTCGACCAAGGCCACGGGCGTCTGGGCGCCACGGTCGGTCAACAGGGTCAGGCGGACCGTGTTGGGACCATCGGTGAGCAGATTGTCGGGAACGGGCAACCGCTTTTTCAGGTAATCCGTGCCGCCCCAAAGCAGGTCGCCGATCGTGCGGCCGTTGACGCTGACGCTGACATGGTTATTCAGCGGGACTTTGGTTTCGCGGATCGAGCCCCGCAGGCCGACATCCAGCCACCGTGACGTCGCCGGGTCGTTGTCGACGCCGCTCAGGGTAAAGGTGAGATCAGAGGTCGGCTTGTTGGCGAATGCCAGGTCCAGATAGTCGTGGAACCAGTAGTCGGACTTGCCGTCGGCTGGCATCTGGCGCCAGAAATAGGCGCTGTTGGCCTGTGTTTCGGTGGCTGTGTAGGCGGGCGTCGGCACCCCGGCGGGCGGCGTGGCGTCCCATGTATCCATACGCTTGCCGTCGACTTGGTCAGTGACGAGGAACAGGACCGTTTCCCGGCTATAGAGGCTAGTGTTGGCCGGGGCGAAGAAGCGTACCGTCTGCACCTGCCCACCGGCAGCGGTTACATCGAGAGGCAGCTCCGTTTGGCGGTGGAAAAGCCGCAGCTTGGCAGGCTGGCTGAGGATGGCACCGGCAGCCGACAACTCGGCCGCCGTCAGTTGCACCATGCCCTCGCCTTGGACCGTCACCCGGAAGGCCGGACCCCCGAAGGCGGTGAAGGCGTCCTGGCGCGGTGTCGGTGGCGCTTCCCAGCGGCTGAGCAGGTCATAGTCGGTGATCAGCTGGTCGAAGGCTGCATCGTAGGGACTGCGGGCGGACGTGTTCGTGAGCAGGGTGGCCGGACGCTCGAAAGTCAGGCGCACCGTCAGGTCCCGGTACTGCGTCAGCATGGCTTTGGCGGCGTCGTACTGCACCGGATACAGCTTGAGCTGCAAGATCCGGTGGTTGCGGGCCTGGGCCGTTTCGTCGGCGTCGACGAGACCCGGAGGACCGGTGACCGTGGCCATCACGCCGAAAGCGAACTGCAGGTGGCGCTGCTGCAGGGTCGTACCGGCACTGCTGGTCTTCGGCGCCGAAGCCGATGGTGTGGCGCTCACCGGCGCCACCGGCTGCGGGGCCGGGACGATCGTGGCCACCGGGGCGGTCAAGGAGGTCAGGGCCAGGGGTGTCGCTGTCGCCGTCGGTGCCGTATAGGCGCCGATGCTGGAATTCAGGTTCGGCTGTGGCGGCAGTTCGGTGACCGACAGTTGCACGTTGCCCACCCGGACGGGGTCCAGTGCCGAGACGACGGACACGCTGTAGGGCACGTCAGCCGGCAGGCCGAGGGGGATCACGGCCTGTGGCAGCAGGTACTGGCCGGCCCTGGAGACGAGCGGCAACTTGTCAATGAGGGCCCTGGTGACCCCATTGCTCGTATGGACCTGCACGGTCGGTGTGATCAAGCGCAGGGTGATGCCCGTGCTGTCGCGGGCGACGACTTGCGTATACGTCATTGCGTCGGCCGTCTTCGGGGTGGCGGGCACGACCGGGACCGTGGTGGCGACGGCGGGCGGGGGGCTGCCCTTTTCCAGGCTGAAGTGCATCTCACCCGCCGCAGGCACCCGGACCTTGAGGGGGCCGTGCGCCGTGGTGGTCCCGCCGAACTCCGTTGCATCCAGTTTGTAATAGTAGGTCTCGCCGGCGGTCACGGTCGGGTCGGTCACATGGTAGGTCCCACCCGTCTCCGAACTGCCCAGGCCGGTGACGATGTGCGGGCCGACCGCTGCAAAGGGCCCGTTGGGTTTGTCGGACCGGGTGAGCAGGAACCCCATGTTCTGCCATTCGCTGCCCGTCCGCCAGTGCACGTCGACGCGACCGGGTTGGGCGACGGCGGTCAGGTTGGCGAGGGAGACGCTGCTGGACGACGTGACGTAGATTCGGGAGGGCGACGTCGATCCGGTGCTCGGGCTGTTCGGCGGGATAGCCGTGGTAATCAGGCCGTAGTTCTGGCCGATCGTCCGGGACTCAATGTAATAGCCGTTGCTGCCGCTGTTCGCCTGGATGGCCGTCCCCAAGACGTTCACCTGGAAGGTGAGGATCATCGTGCCGCCGCCCGCCAAAGCCTGGGGCGTGTTGAAGTCGAACGTGACCAGCATCGGATCCGTGCCGCTGATGGTCGGGGTCAGCGGCGGGGCCCCCCCGGCCCCGCTCCAGCCGGCACTGCCACCCACATAGGACATGCCGAGGGGCAGGTAGGTGTCGACGATGTCCACGTTGCCGGTGCCGGCGCCCGCCACGTTCGTGATCGTCAAGGTGACGGTGATCGTGGAAGGTGCCGTCACGTTGGTGCTGCTGAGAGACTGGCTGATGCGGATGTTCGGGGGGGTGCCGATCGTCACCGGGGCCGTCGCCCCGGTGGTGGTGGTGGTGGCGTTGGCGGCCGACACGGCGGCGCTGTTGGGATAGGCGCCCGAGCCCATCGTGTTGGGGAACCGCACGGTGAAGCGCAGGTAGTGCGTGCTGGAGGCGCCGATGTTGGGCAGGCCGCTCCAGGTGACGGTGCCTGTCGTGCCACTCGGGTCACCAGTGGCCCGAAAGCCGCTGCCGGTGTTTAGCTGGCTGGTCCCAATTTGGTACGTCGTGCCTGCCGGCAGAGTGTCAGCGATGCTGACGCCGGTCGCCGCCACGCTGCCCGTATTCTGGACGGTGACCGTGTAGATCACGTCCGTGACCACTCCCAGGGCATGGGGGCCAGGCAGGTTGACGGCTTTGCTGATCGACAGGTTGGGCGGGTTGCCGACGGTGACCGGCGCAGTGCTGCCCGTGTCGACGTTGCCGAAGTTGTCGCCCTGGACCGTCGCCAGGTTGGTGTAAACGCCCGGGGTGTTGCCGACCTGGACCGAGAAGCTCAGCGTGAAGAACTGGCCCGCCGGCAGGCTGGCGACGAGATTGTTCCACGTCAGGGTGCCGAAGGTGTTGGTGGGGTTGCCTGGATTGCTGGCGGCTCCGCCGTTCAGCCTGAGCGATGTGGTGCCGGGCTGGTAATTAAAACCCGTGGGCAGGACGTCGGCGATGTCGATGCCGGTCGCCGTCGCCCCCGCCGTATTGTCCACCCGGATCGTGTAGATCACGGGGTCCAAGGGCAGGACGAGACTCTGGTTGACAGTCTTGCTGATCGTCATGCTGGGCGGGGTTCCCACGGTGATCCCGGCCGTCCGCCCGGTGGTGGCGTTGGCGTTGGTGATCGCCGTGTCCTGCACGGAGGCGGTGTTGTAGTACACGCCGGCCGCCGGCGCCGTCAGGATCGCCTTAAACTGGAAGGTGTCGGTGGCCCCGGTCGCCAGCGTAAAGCTGGTGCCGCTCGTCGGGAAAATCAACGACGCGCCGGGATAGCCCGAGGGGGCCGTCGCATTCGCCGTGCCGTTGCGCGTGTAATAACGTGTCGGTCCCGTCGACCAAGTGGTCATCACCGTGTTGGCCGGCAGCACGTCAGTCAGGCGGTAGGTGCCGGAGCGGTTGCCCGTGTTCTGGACCGTCACCGTGTACGTCACGGTCGTCGCCGTGCTGACGGGGGCCGTGGTCGGCGTAACCGACTTGCTGATCGTGTACTGGGCCCCGCTCAGCACCGCAGGTGCCGTGGGGCCGGTTGTTGCCAGATTGGTATTGGAGCCTTGTACCGTCGCCGTGTCGTTGAAGGTACCCGCCTGATCGGAGGGGGCGAGCAACGAAAACGTGACGGTCGTCGAGGCGCCGGCAGCCAGACTGCCGATGTTGGTCCATTTTAACTGGTTGCCGACGACATTTGGGTTGCCCTGGTTGGACGAACCGGGATCGTAGACCCAGCCGGTGGCACCCGGCAGGTCGTCGGTCACCGCCAGGTTCTGAGCCGTCGCCGCGCCCGGGTTGGTGATCGTGATCGTGTAATTCAGTTTCAGGTTGCCGGTGCTGCCGTCGTAAGGTGGTCCCGCCTGATTGGCACTGGTCAGTGCCTTACTGATCGTCGGTGTGATCGTATTGACGACGCTGACCGGGGCCGTGGCACCCGTGCCGGCGGTGACGGCGTTGGAGGAGGTCACGTCGACCTGATTGGTCCAGGTGCCCTGGGAGGCGGCCCCGGTGCCGCTGCGTGCCTGGAAGTAAAGGTCCAGGGTCGTGCTGTTGCCGGCCAGACTGGCGATCGTCCATGTCGCTGCCGGGGGCGTGGGCAGCGTGGTCAGGGTGGGCGTGATGGTGACCGAGGCTCCGCCATTGATCCGGTAATACGACTGGAACGCCCCGTCGTAGGAAAAGGTGGGAGGCAGCGTGTCCAGGATCGACAGGTTGTTTGCCGCACCACCGCCCGTGTTGACGATGGTTATCTTGTACTGGATCGTCGAGTTTTCGGCGATCGTCACGGGGGCCCCTGGGATGGAAACCTTGGTGACAGACAAATTGGGGGGATTGCCGATGGTCACGATGGCCGTCGGGCCTGTATCCACGTCCCGGTTGATGCCGCCCACACCCGCCAAATAGACGCGGTTGGGGTAGGCCCCGTCGGGTTGGCCCGGCGCCACGTTCACGGTCAGGGTCCAAACCATGACGTAGCCATAGTCGAAGTTGTTGACCCGGTTGAAGGCCAACTGTTCCTTGCCACCGACGACCGTGCGGGCATATCCCCAGGTGCCGGACGCCGTGACGCCCCCGGGAACACCCGAGTGGTTGGTGTTCCAGTACTGGACGTAGGTCAGACTGCCCGCCGGCCGACTGCCGGAGGCCAGGATCGTGACCCCCGACGGCAGGTAGTCCGTGACGTCGATGTTGTCCTTGTCGTCACCGGCGTTGTAGACGGTGATCGTGTACACCACCGTTGAGTTGGGCGTGGCGATCGAGGGGACGACGCTCTTGGAGACGTTCCAGACGGCGCCGATGCCGGCTTGGGCCGGCAGCACCGGGATGAGGACCGAGACAAGCAGGAACGCGAGAAGACATGCCATCATCTGGCGTAACCACGCGGTGAGTTGCAACCACTGCGGCCGTGACATCGGCATCTCCGTCTCATTCGCCGGTCAACACGGCCCATGTGCGGGACGTGATCGCCCGGATACGATCAGTTGGCTACGGGGACCGCGGGAAACACCGATCGCGCACACAACTATTGCTGCGGAACTACCAACCTGTTACACAATGCAACCATTTGATATTAGCAGTTGTCCCAGAGTTGTTACAGGGCCCGGTTTATAACCGCCTTTTAACCTCGGTGCCGCGTATTACCGGCCGCCGGGTGGGGGCGTGGTCAGACAGGCTCGATCGTTGCCGTCAGCCCTTTGGACTCCAGGCCGTCGCGGTACATCTCGGCGTGTTCCAGAGGCGAGGTTTTGGCGACCGCTTTGCCGGCCTTGTGGGCTTGGAGCATCACCGAGGCCGCCGCCTGGGCACCGAGATGGCAGACCGTCATCAGGGCCATGACCACTTCGGCCATGTCGTTGTGGTCGTCATTCCAGAGCATCACGTTGTACATCCCGCCCAGCCCGGTCCGGGTCGGATCCTTGAGTACGTCCGTCGCCACGCAGCCACCCCGTTCATCCGGCACGGGACCCGTCAGACGGCGGGTCCGCATTTCAACATAAAGCCCATTATCCCGCACGCCACCGGGATCCGATCCGGCAATCGCTCGGCTCAGGTCGCGCCCCATGCGCCTAGGGCCATGAGCAGTCCCCACCAGGCTATCTGGGCCGGGATGATCCAGCGTCCCCAGCCGAACCGCCAGAGGAACACGGCCAGCACGATTGGTGTGGCCAGCCAGCCGACCAGTCCCCAGTGCCCCGGTGCCGGGAAACCCGCCCGGTCGTATGGCGCGGTGCCGGTCGTCTGGCGCACCTGGGCGATACGCATCATCACCCAGCCGACAGCAAAGCTGATCGTCATGGTCAGGGCCAATTGGGCAGCGGTCAGGTCCATCCCCTGAATTCTGCCACGGGTGACGCCCCGGCGGGCCGGCCCGGTGCGCCCGGACCGGATCGGGCAGTACACTGGGCACGGATGACTCAACCGGGAGCGCGGCTCACCGGCCGACAGCGAGGCGTGAGCGACGTGCGTGTCTCCCCGACAAAGCTGGCCACGTTCCAACGTTGCCCCCAGCAGTATGCCTTCCAATACGTGCAGCGCATCCCGCGGGCCCCGACGGCCGCCATGACCTTCGGCAGCAACCTGCACCGCACCCTGCAGACCCTCTACGAGCAGGGCGGCCCCCAGACTGAGACGGCCGAACAGGTCAAGGCACGCCTGCAGGCCAGTTGGAGTGGTCACGGCTTCGCCTCGCCCACAGAGGAAGCTGCTTACAAAGCCCTCGGCGAAACGATCGTCAGCCAGTTCCACGGCCAGTACCAGATCGAGGAGGGCACGCCGCTGCTCATCGAAAAGCGGCTGGAAGCCCCCTACGAAGACGTCCGCTTTTTCGGGATCGTCGACCGGGTCGACCTGATGCCCGATGCCACCCTGAACGTCATCGACTACAAGTCCACCCGCTACATCGCCACCGACGTCTCCGAGGTGAACGACGAGCTGATGCAACAGCTTTCGCTCTACGCCTACATGGCCAAGGTGCATCTGCCTTATCCCGTCCGCCGCCTGTCCATCCATTACCTGCGCACGAACGAGCGGCTCTCCTTCCCCCCCGAGGCGATGGGCGAGGGATGGCTGGAACGGGCCTATGCTGCCGCCCAGGCCATGGTGGCCGCCCATGAGACCGAGCGCTTTCCCGCCCAGCTCGGCGACCACTGCCGCTGGTGTCCCTATACGAGCCGCTGCCGGGCTTACCGCGCCCACACCCACCCCGTCCTGTAGGGGTTGTGGGGTGGCCAGGGCGGTCGCTTTCGGGCCGGAACCGGTTCAGCGTCCAGTCGGACGCGATCACCGAACCCGACCCGAAGGCGCCCCACCCTGACCATCCCACAATCCCTACAGGCTGCATCACGGCTATGCCAGGCAGGGCGCGATGTGCGTGCGGCTTGGCGGCCAAGCGTGACGGGGCGACCGCCTCGGTTCACGCTGCGCGCCGAGCTCATTCCTTATCACGCCGGACGTCCTGCCATGGGCTGCCCGTGCGCCAGCTGCCCTTTGCCGGGTTTTGCGAACGTAATTCGTGCTTCGTGGGGGGTGAAAAAGCCCTAGCGACGCCGGTTGGGCATCCCTCTTGACACACTGCATCAAGCTTGGGATAGTCGACCCAGCAAGCGCATCGTAAGTGATGCGGGAACTCAACGAGGAGTGACCATGAGCGTGGAACGGCAAACAGTGTTGGTGACCGGGGCTTCCGGTACGGTGGGTGGGTTTACGGTGCCCGAATTGGTCGCCAAGGGCTACCATGTCGTGGCGGTCGACCGCCCCGGTGCCAAGTTCGATTGGGAGCTGCCCGCCAATGCGCCGGTGGTCATCCGCCTCGGCGACCTGACGGACCCGGCGTTCTGCCGTGAAGCGGTCGAAGGCGTCAATTCCATCATCCACCTGGCCGGCGCCATCGACCTGCGCCTGAGCTGGGAGCAACTGTCGGCCATCAATGTCGATGCCGTGCGTTACCTGTATGAAGCGGCCAGGGAAACGGGTTGCCGCCGCTTCGTCTTTTTCAGCTCCGGCTCCATCTACCGCCATGGCCGGACCCCCTCCACCGAGTCGACCCCTTTCGCCCCCGCCTCAGCCTACGAACGCTCCAAAGTCGCCGCCGAGCAGTACCTCTGGGGACAACCCCGCAGCGGGCCGGAAGTGGTCGTCGTCCGACCCTCGATGATCTATGGGCCACGGGCCCGCTTTCTCGGCGCCAAGGCCGCAGCATTGCCGCCGATGCTGGCCTTGTTGTTCCCCCGCCTGCCCAGGTTGCGCGGCGGGGCCTCCGTCAACTGGATCCACGCCGAGGATGCCGCCCGGGCAGCCGTGTTTTTGCTGGAACCGAAACAGGCGGCCTGGGAAGCGTTCAACGTCGCCGACGACACCCCGACGAGCGTCGGTGAATTGCTGGACGTGGTCACCGAGGCCTATGGCCTGCCGCAAGGGCCTGCCCTGCCGTATCCGACCGCACTGGTGAACGCCGTTGTGCCCCTGCTGGCCCGCAGCAGCTTTGCCCTGTCGGTGATCTCCAAGGCCACCGAAGGTCTGTGGCGCCACATCGTCGGGCGTGAGGGCCTGCAACCGGCGATCAGCGCCGGCTTTGACAAGGAACTCCTCGACTATGCCACCCAACAGGTCGTCTTCGACAACAGCAAGCTGAAGCGCCTCGGATTCACCCTCAAGTTCCGCAGCCTGCGGGAAGGGTACCCGAGCGTCCTGCGCTGGTTCCAGGCGAACCGCTGGGTACCCGTCTACCGGTCCGAAGCTTCGCGGGAATGGGGCGGCTCCGTGGGATTCACCTTCGCCGAGACCATGGCCGGGACCTGGTGGTCCCAAACGTCCCAACCGCCCGCTAAATCGCTCGCCGGCACCGTCAAGGGTTCCGGCGGGGTGCACCCCTTCCGGTTCTCGGTGACGGTGCGCTCGGCCAGTGCGCGTGATTTCCTGCGCACGGGTGCCCTCACCCTGGAAGGCCTCGTCGATGCCGACGGTCTCGCCGCCCGACAGCCCTGCACCGGGACTTTGACCATCAAGGCCGGCTGGCGCCCGGAACTGGTCTACGATGTCCGGTTTACCGGCGATGACGGTCAGCCGTACCGCTTTGAGGGTAAAAAGCAGATCTCCCTGCTCCGGTTCCTGCCGACGATCAGCTACCTGCCCGGTCGTCTGGCCGATCCGCAAGGCCAACTCGTCGGCCGGGCGATCACCTACTTTGACCTGGAAAATGACCTGAAAGCCTTCCTGGGCTCGTTCAGCGTGCAGACGGGTGCCAAGGCCGCCAGCCCGTCCACGGCGCCGGTCGTCATCCCGGTGACCATCATCGCCAACTCGGACGTCGGGCTCAGCCGGAACTGATCCGGAATCAGAGCGCCCCGGCCATCACGGCTGGGGCGCTCTGATTCATGGAGTCCGGTTTAGCTGCGCAACAGACTGAGCACGTTCTGGCTGCCGGCGTTCGCTTGGGCGAGCATGGCCGTGCCGACCTGGGAGAGGATCTGCAAGCGGGTCAGCTGAGCCGACTCGTGCGCCACGTCCGTGTCCCGGATGCGGGAGTTGGAGGCGGCCAGGTTTTCGTTGGCGACGTTCAGGTTGTTGATCGTGTGTTCGAGGCGGTTCTGCATGGCCCCGAGGCGGGCCCGGCTGGTGTTGACCCGCCGCAGTGCTTCATCGGCGGCACCGATCAGGCTGGAGGCGTTCAGTCGGGCCAGCATATCCGTCGAGCCGACGACCGTTGCCGTCTCCAGGCTGAGGCCGTCGGCGGTCATGTCGTCGAGGCCGAATGCGACGGTCTGTCCCTCATTGGCCCCGATCTGGAAGCTCAGCGCTTTGTCGCTGGCGGTGCCGACCCTGCCGGCGGTGACTTCCAGGCTGATCGTCTTGCCGATGTCGAGGCTGCTCAACACCCCGTTGCCGAAAGTCAGCTGCAAGGCGACGTTGTTGTTCATGTTCAGGCCGATGGCGACACCCTGGAAAGGGCCCCCGCCACCCGGGCCGTTGAAGTCGTCGATGTAAAAGTCCGTGCCGTCCGCTGCGAGGACGTGGATGGCGATCTCGCCGGGATTGAGGCCGTCCTCGATGCGCAGATCAATGGCCAGATTGGTCGTCACCGGTCCCGGCGCCCCGTTGCCCCAGTACGGGGTGCCCAAGGCGTTGATCAGGCTCTGAGTGGCACCGGGCGTGCCGATCGGCGAGTCGTTGGTCACCCGGCTCGTGGCGGCCTGCGCTGCGGTCGCCCGTCCGATCGACCCGTCCAGGAGGTTGCGGCCGTTGTACTGGGTCGTCTGGGCACTGCGGGTCAGCTCCACCTTGAGTTGCTCGATCTCTTCCTGGATCTTGGCCCGATCGCCCAACGTGTAGGTGTCATTGGAGGCCTGTACGGCCAGTTCGCGCATCCGGTGCAGCATGTCGGTGGTGGCGCTCAAGCCGCCTTCCGCCGTCTGGATCAGGTTGATCGCGTCCTGGGCGTTGCCGTTGGCTGCCTGCAGGCCACCGATCTGGGCCTTCATGGTCTCGGAGATGGCCAGGCCGGCGGCGTCGTCCGCCGCGCGGTTGATCCGCATGCCGGAGCTGAGGCGGGCCAGAGACCGGTTCAGGCCCAGCGTGGTGATGCCCAAATTGCGCTGGGCCTGCATGCCCGCCACATTGGTGTTGATGCGCAGTGCCATCGCAACGCTCCTTGTTGCTGTGAGGCAACCAAATGGCCGCATCCGTCATCCATGCCCCCGGCAGGGTCCGTCAGTGGTAAACGTCCTGTCACCCTGGACCAATGACGCGCCATCGTGGCGAGCCCGGGCACGCTCTTGAGTATGATCAAACCTTATTTCAATCCGATTGTGCAATGGCACAACCGCCTTCAGGTGGCCCTTTTACGCAGGTTGTTTCGTGAGGTCCGCTCAGATCAGCGAGCGGCGGGGATTGTCCCGCTGCATCCGGCCCAGTTGCAGATACAGGTCCCGCTCTTCCAGGGTCAACGTCTGCGGGACGGTGATCCGCACCTTGACCAACTGATCGGCATTGCCCTTTTCCTTGATCCGGGGCAGGCCCCGGCCGCGCAGCCGGAAGAGCTGGTTGCTCTGGGTGCCGGCGGGGATCTTCATCATCACCCGGCCCGACAGGGTAGGGACCTGCACGTCGATCCCGAGGGCGGCCTCCGGCGGCGTCAGGGGCAGCTCCAGGAGGATGTCGCCGTTTTCCTGGGGCTCGAAATAGGCGTGGCCTTTGACGGTGACGTTTAGGTAAAGGTCCCCGACGTCGCCGCCGTGGCGTCCCGGATTGCCCTCGCCGGCGATGCGGACCCGGGAGCCCGTGCGGACCCCGGCGGGGATTTTGACTTCCAGCTGCCGGCGGTGCGACACGGTGCCCTGGCCGCGGCAGACCTTGCACGGGGCGTTGGCCTGCTGGCCGAAGCCGCCGCAGGCGACGCAGGTCTCTTCCCGCTCGGCACTGATCGTCTTGCGGGTCCCGGTAAAGGCCTCGCCCAACTGGATTTCCACCGGGACCTGCCGGTCGTCACCGCGCTGCTGGGTCTTTTTCTGGCGGTTGAATGCCGCCCGCTTGCTGCCGAAAAGCGAGTCGAAGAACTCGCTGAAGCCGGAGCCGGTGGCATCCGCCGCCTTTTCCTCATGCGCTGCCTGGGCCCGGGCGGCGGCCGCCGCCCCTTCGGCGTTGGCGCGCATCGACTCGCGCACGTTGGTGAAGTTGCGGAAGGTGTCGTGCTGCAGGGAATCATACCGGGCCCGCTTCTCCGGATCGGAGAGCACCTCGTAGGCCTCGTTGAGGTCCTTGAACTTCGCTTCGAGGAGCTTGTTGCCTTTGTTGGCGTCGGGATGATACTCCCGGGCCAGTCGCCGGAAGGCGCGCTTGACCTCGGTCTCGTCCGCCCCGCGCTCGATGCCGAGGATGCGGTAATAGTCCTGGTATTTGGCAGCCATGACGCCGGATCACCCGCGCCGGCAGGGCAGGAGCGGGACGTTCGGACCGGCCATGCGGACGATCAGAGGAACTTCGGCGGCGCGGCGTCGATAAACAGGGGAGCCGCCTTGACAGGCTTGGTCGGGGCGTCGGGATTCGTCAGGGCCGGATCCAGCGGGGCCTGCTCGGCCAACGGCAACGGCGTCGCATACGACAGCCGCAACTCGGGATACATGACGTTCAGGTGGGCCACGACGGCGGAGCGGATCTCGTCGATCTCCTCGTCCGTAGCCAGTCCCTTGCGCAGGAGCAGTTCCAAAAAGGTCAACGTGTCGACCTTGGACTCAATCACCGCCTTGGGGATGTTGAAGTTACCCACGATCTTGGGCACCGTGTTCGGTTCCCAGCTGTCCGCAGCCATGCCCTGCCGCCTCCCGCCACCCGTGCGAAAAAAAGATAAACCGTGTGCGCTGGCGCAACCTGGCCAGACCGGCCGGCCCTGGAGGCAGGCCCGGATCAGGCGTTTCCACGGCACGCACAGGTGACCGCTTACCGCTGCTTCCTTCCGGATCTGACG
>JACMPN010000461.1 GCA_014377495.1 Candidatus Sericytochromatia bacterium | reverse complement strand
GGGGGGGGGAACCGGCGGGGGCCCGAGGGCCAACCCCCGCCCGGCCGTCTCGACGAGGAGGCGCGCGGACGGGCCTCGGTGGCTTAAAGGGTCATCGCAAGCGATTGGGCCGGGGCGGTCACCGCAGGTGGCACGTTGTGCGACGCCTCCATCGGTTTGCCGTCATCGCCGTCCGGAAGATGGGAGCGATACTGCCATTGATGCGTGCCGTCGATGAGGCTCTGCAGCGTGGCGGGTTCAGGCCGGACGTCACGCAACCAGTTCAGGAATTGGTCATACACCTGCTGATCGAGGTCTTCCGCCCAGTTCAGTGCCATCAGCAGCATGGCTGTCGGTTCCTGCCCCTGGGAAACCCTGTCATCAAAGGCGGCGATCGCTTTAAAGGAGAGCGTGCGTCCCAGTGCCGCGTTGGTTTCTGTGACGAGCCGACAAAGAGTCTGGTGCCGTATCTGCGCCGTCTCGACGTAGTTGTCCCATGCGGGGCCCGCCTGATGAACCTGACCGCTGGCGCTCCGGTGCTCTGTGTCTGTCTGGTAGCGCTGCAATTGGTCTGCAAGGCCCTGCAGGGCCGACCGGGCCGGGCTGAACAGGGCGGTAGCCGGGGCGTTTGGAAACAGCGGCCGGCTGATCCACGGGTCTCGGCCCGTCGTGTCGTTGTGGATGGCGCCTACAGCGGATGAGGTGGCGTTCAGAATCAACACAACCCTCCTCTCGACGGGCGAATGCGCCACGCATCCTGACTTATGGCCGGAACCACCGACAAAATGCCGTCAGCCAACAGGGATTTAATCGGGGTCTAATGCCCAAAAAAATGCCGCCCGGGGCATCAGGCCGGACGGCAGGCAGGAAGTGGCTTGTTTTAGCCGGCGTTTTCCGGCATTGCCGCCAGATTGACGGAGATGGCCATGGCCTGGCCGTCCCGCCGGATGTCCAGATTCACCCGATCGCTGACTTTGTGCTTGGCGATCGTCTTGACGATCATCCGGGAGTCGGTGATCCGCTGCCCGTTGATCTGCTCGACGATGTCGCCAGGCTGCAGCCCCGCTTTTTCCGCCGGGCTGTCGGGGACGATGCCGCCAATGATCGCCGGCCCACGGCCCGGCACGCCATCGGTCAATTGCAGGCCGATCCAGGCCCGGGCGACCGTCCCGCTGGTCTCCAGTTCCTTGTCGGCGATCGTCAGGGTGTCGGCGGGGATGGCAAAGCCGATGCCCTGGGCCCCGCTAATGATCGCCGTATTCATCCCGACCACCTGGCCCGACATGTTCAGCAGGGGGCCGCCTGAGTTGCCGGGATTGATCGGGGCGTCGGTCTGGATGAAGTCGACGCGGTCGTTGATCTCGACGCCGCGATGCATCGCCGAGATGATGCCCGAGGTAACCGAGTGGGTCAGTCCCAATGGGCTGCCGATGGCGATCACCCGCTGGCCGACCCGGACCGTCCCGGCTGGGGCAAGCGCCAGGGTGGGCAGGTTGCTGGCTTCGATCTTGATCAGGGCAATGTCCTGCCCCGGGTCACGGCCAATCACTTTGCCGTCGAACTTGCGCCCGTCCGGGAGCGTCACGGTCAAACTGCTCGTGCCCCGGACCACGTGATCATTCGTCAGGATCCGGCCGTTGGCACTGACGATGAAGCCGGAACCGACGCCTTTGGATTCCACGTCCGGCATCCGGGTATTGGGGTTCATGCCATTCATAAACTGGTTCATCCGCTGCATCGGATTCGGCTGGCGGCTGAGGGTGTCGATGTTCACGACGGCGGGTCCGACCCGATCGACGAGGTCGGCGATGGGTTCACCCGTGGTCGGCGCGACCCCCACCATCGCCGCTGTGCTGACCTGCGCCTCGGCCCTGGGGGTCAGGTTCGCCAGATAGGCCGGCAGGACGCTGTTATTCATCGCCAACACGCCGGCACCGAATCCGATCAGGCCGGTCAAGACAGTACGCCGATTCAGCATGGGGAACCTCACTTTGGCATTAGACAGGGATGTTTCGTTCGCTGTGTACAGCTTTTGGCATGGCGCTTAGGCGAGGCTGACAGTTTGCTGAGAGTTTGCTGATAATCCTCGGCTGGGCGG
>JACMPN010000460.1 GCA_014377495.1 Candidatus Sericytochromatia bacterium | reverse complement strand
TTGGTTAAATCATGAGCCCTGGATCGCTTCGAGCGGTTTCTGGCAGCTGCCGGCTTTTTCCAGTTATCAGTATGGGTTTCGTCGTTATGCCGGCGCTGCTTTCGGTGCAGACGGTCGCACGCCCGATCTCTACCAGGTGACGTATCGGATCAAACCGGCTGCGGGGGCCAACCAAATCGCCGTGCTGCCGTACTACCTCGATCCGACCCATTACATGATGGTCATGCTGAATCTGACCAATCGCAATGTCTCGTTGTGGCAGTTCGACGGTGGCACGCCGACCAGTGGCTCGACGGGGACGACGGATGTCTCCCAAAACTTCCGGGGCTGGCGACCGCTGCCGGCACCGGCTGCCGACGGCTCATACATGATCCGGGTCAAGGTCAATGCCGTCTGGCATTCACTGGCCGTGTGGGTCGGCGGTACGTGGATCGATACCCCTTACCTGCCGGCCGTCAATCAGCAGCCGCATACGATCGGCATCCGCGCCAATGGCGCACCGCAGGGCGTCGTCTCGGTTGACGTGTTGCGCTACGACACGCCTGAACAGGCCCGCTGAGGGTGGTTGGTGGGGCGCTGACGGACGCCAGCGCCCCACCCGGATCACGTTCTGACTGCCTGCTGTCGGCTGAGGCGACTAAGGGGTTGCGATGAACGCCCGCATCTCGGCCAGTTCCCGCTCGAAGCCGCCGCTGAGGATCGGGAACCGGCACCAGGTCTTGGGATCGAGGTTGGCATCATCCAGATGGAAAGACGGGGCATAACGCTCCCGCTTCCACTGGTTGCGGCACCAGAGTTTGAAGAAACGCTCGATCCACAGGCCCAGTTGGGCTTGATTCCATTGGGGGAAACGGCTTTCCATCAGCTCCAAGACTTCGAGCGGCATCTTTTTGTCCCGGATCGCCGCTTTTTCGATGGCGTCGAGCAGGTCGTACGGCATCAGGTCGGATTCGTCCGTCTGTTCGTATTCTTTGGGCCGCAATTCCGCTGTGGGTTGCTGCTTGTTGATCACGGTTAATTCAGGAATCGGCGCCAGGCCGTCGGGGCCGGTCGACTCCATCCAACGCAGCCACTGGCGTAAAAACGCCTTGTCGATGCCGGCGATCGGGCTGAGGCCGCCACAGGTGTCGCCGTCCATCGTGGCATAACCGACCGCCGCCTCTGAGCGGTTGCTGGTCGCCAACAGCAGGCCGTTGCGGATGTTCGCCAGCATCCAGACACCCGGTGCCCGGCCCCGGGCCTGGATGTTCTGCAGGGCAAAGTCGTCCGTCTGCCAGGTTATCGGCCGGCCAAGCGCATTGCCGACCATGCCGATGTAGCCGTTGACGAGGGCATCGACATCAAACTCCAGATGATCGGCGCCGATCGCCTCAGCCACGACACGGGCGGCGTTGCGGGTGACTTCGCCGCTGTTGGCCGTGGCCTGATAGACGGTGGCCAGGAGGGCGTGGACGATGGTACCGGGGCTGTCGGCCTGCGTGAGTGGCGGCAGATAGGCGAGCTTGGCCCAAAAGGCGTCCCGTCCCAGGTCCTGGATGCCAAAGGCGACCATCAGGTGGATCAGCGTCACGACGGCGGCAGAGTCGGCACCGCCGCTCAATGAGACGACAAACCCGTTCGAGCGGCTTTTGCGCATGTAATCATAAAGGGAGAGCGAGACGGCCCGGGCAAACTCCTCTTCTTTGATCTGGGGGCTGCTTTCCCAGGTGGCAGTCTGGACTGACGGGGCGACGGCCTTGATGCGGGGATAGGTGAAATCCACCCGCACGCAGTCTTTCTCGTCGCCGTCCACTTCCGGGCGGAAGCTGCTCGTGCGGGCCTGGTTCATCCGGGTGACGTCGATGTCAACGACGGCTGTATTCACCTGGAAGTCGGCGTAGCTGAACCGTTCGCCGACGGCCATCAGTTTGCCGGCACTGGCGATGAGGGCGCCGCCGTCATAGATCGCCCGACCGGATTCGTTTCCCAGCAGATTGGCATAGAGGTAGGTGACGCCAAAGGCCCGTGAACCCTCGAGCACGAAGCGTTTGCGGGTTTCCCACTTGCCGAAGGCGAAGTGGCTGGCGCTGGGGTTGAGGATCACATCGACGCCCTTGAGCGAGAGGTTGCCGCCGGGCCGGCCTGCGACCCAGGCGTCTTCACAGATCTCGAAGCCGAGCTTGATGCCGCCCACGTCGAAATGCAGATCGCCCAACGGATAGTCCCGGTCGTGGATGCGGGCCATGGTATGCACGCCGCCGGGCCAGGGCTTGAACCAGCGGGGCTCGTAGTGGATGCCGTCGCCCGCCAGAAAGCGCTTGGCGGCAAAGCCGGCGATCCCCCCGCCGACGATGAGGCAGACGGTGTTGAAGATGCCGTTGTTGAAGATCAGCGGCAGGCCCAGGCTGACGATCAGGCCTTTGGTGGCCGGCAGGATTTCCTGGAGGATCGTCCAGGCCGTCTCGATCAGGCCGGGGGCGTGATAGGCGTCTTCACAGCCATAGCCCGTGATGCACATTTCGGGCAGGCAGAGGATCGTGACGTTGACGGCTTTGGCCGCCTCGATGGCCTGGAGGATGTGGGCCCTGTTGTTGTCCCAATCGAGCGGGGTCTGGTTAAGGACGGCGGCACCGACCTTAATCAGTTGCATGTGGGCCTCCAATCACGCCGGCAAGGAGACCGGCGATTGATTCGACCTGCAAAAAGTCGTTCTGCAGTTCCAGGGCCCGAGGATGGCTGTCGGTGCAGACGATCGTCGTGAACAGGCCCGTGTCGCGGATGCGCTGCAGCGAATCGCCAGGCAGCAGCGCATGGGTGGTGATGGCGGCGATCTCTCTGGCGCCGGCTGCCTTGTAAGCCCTGGCGGCACCGATCAGGGAGCCGCCGGTGCGGATCATGTCGTCGTAGATGATGACCATTTTGCCGGAGACCTGGGCGCTGACGGCGATCACTTCCGTGGTTTCGCCGTCGATGCGCCGTTTGTAGACAAACGAGGCCGGCACCTCCATGTCATTGGCGAGGGACTGCACCCATTTGGCCCGGCCGGCGTCCGTGCAGGCCAGCACGAAGTCTTTACCGCCCAGCCGGCGGGCCGCTTCCATGACGACGGGTTTGGCATAGACGTGGACGGGCCGGGTATCGCCATCGAAATAGTAGGGGATGCCCTCGGCATGCAGATCGACCATGACGAGCTGGTTGCCCAGGCTGGCGGCCGGGATGGCGGACAGGAGGCGGGCCCGGTTTTTGGCGGTGACGACCTCCCCGGGCTTGATGGCCCGCTCCATGGTGGCGTAGCCAAAGTACGGGATGATCAGGGTCAGCGTGCGGGCCCCGCAGCGGACGAGGGCACAAGCGAGGTCAAAGACTTCCAGCGTGGCGGTGTCGTCGATCGTGCCGCCGATGAGGACGACATTGCGCTCGACGACGTCGTTGACGATGCGCTGATAGCGCTCTCCATCGGGGAACAGCCGGCGCTCGACCTTGCCGATGGCGAGGTCGGCATGGTGGCACATGGCTTCCTGCAGGTAACCGTAGGCGCTGGAGCTGAAAACGAGTGGACGGTGGACTCTCATGGTTGTTCTCCCCGGGCCTGCATGATGAGGGTGGATTTGCGATCGAAGAGGCCCTTTTCGAGGCCGACTGGGTAGCTGTGTGGGTTGTCAAAGCGGCGGATACCGCTGTGGAACTGGGCCTGCTGCTCGAGTGCCCGCACCCGGATGTCTGCCAGGCTCGGCAGCTCGTACACGAGTTTACCCTGTCGGAAGATCGGCACCAGCAGATCGGTGTAGGCGGCACCGTCCGGCAGATGCTTGCGCCGGCTCATGTCCATGGGGTCAACGATGGTGGCGGCCCCGACGGGCGGATGTTCGATGTCGTAGATCATGTCGCTCACTGCCCCATCAGCGCCGTGATACCGGCGGACCTGCTGGATGCCGGGGTTTGAGACCTTGATCAGCTGTTCGGAGAGTTTGACCCGGTACTTCCAGGGCCCGTCCGGCTGCCGGATGGCCGAAAGCTTGTAGACGCCGCCGAGGGCGGGCTGGTCGGCTGCTGTGACGAGGTTGGTGCCCACGCCCCAGATGGAGATCTGAGCCCCCTGCTCTTTCAGGCTGCGGATCAGGTGCTCGTCCAAATCGTTGCTGGCGACGATGGCGGCTTTGGGAAAGCCCCCGGCATCAAGGATCTGGCGGGCTTCAATACTCAGAAAGGCCAGATCGCCCGAGTCCAGGCGGATGCCGATCATCTCGTGGCCCTGCTCCCGCAGCTTTCGGCCGACCTCGACGGCGTGCTGGACCCCCTTCAGCGTGTCGTAGGTGTCGACGAGGAAGACGCAGTTGTTCGGCAGGGCGGCGGCATACTGTTCAAACGCTTCCAGCTCCGTGTCGAAGGACATCACCCAGCTGTGGGCATGCGTGCCCTTGATCGGGATGCCGTAGAGCTTGCCGGCCAGGACGTTGGAGGTCGAGGCGCACCCGCCGACATAGGCGGCCCGGCTGGCACTGAGCCCGCCGTCGATCCCCTGGGCCCGCCGCAGGCCGAATTCCAGGACCGGCTCCCCTTTGGCGGCGGAGACGACCCGAGCGGATTTGGTGGCGATCAGGGTCTGGAAGTTGACGATGTTCAGCAGGGCCGTTTCCAGGAGTTGGCACTGGATCAGGGGGCCCGTGATCCGGATCAGGGGCCCGTGGGGAAAAACGACCGTGCCTTCGGGGATGGCGTCGATGTCGCAGGTGAACTGCATGGCCCCCAGGTAAGCGAGAAAGGCCGGTTCGAAGAGGGGTTTGCCGTCGTTGCCGGTCTGCTCGGCCAGGTAGCTGAGGTCGGACTCGTCGAAGCGGAACTGCTGGACGAACTCAATGGCCGTCTGCAGGCCGCTGGCCAGGGTGAAGCCGCCCTTGAAGGGGTTTTTGCGGAAGAAGAGGTGGAAGACCGCCTCATGATTGGTCATCCCCTGCTGCCAATAGCCGTAGGTCATCGTCAGTTGATAGAGGTCCGTCAGCAGGGCGAGGGATGGCCGGTAAAGGTCATGGAGGACGGTCATGGGACTCTCCTGGGGCTGTTGGCAGTGTGCGGTATCGCGGCAGTGATAAAGCTGGTGTGTGGCAGGTGTGATGTCGTGCGGGCGTGGGGCGGTGCTTATGATGACTCCGTGGGTTGTTGGCGAAAGCGGTAGACCATGGCCGGTTTGCCGCCTGTGATGCGCTTTCCGGGCGCCTGTTCGATCAGCCCGTCGGTGATCATGGCCTGGAATTTGCGGCGAAAATTGCCCGGATCGGAAGGGATTCCCTTGATCACGTCATGGACGGCCCGTAGTTCCGGGGTCGTGAACGTGGCCGGGACCAGCTCGAACGCGATGCCGGTCGTGTCGAGTTCCTGCCGCAACCGCGCCTGGGCGGCGGCGATCATGGCGGCGTGGTCGAAGGCCAGCGACAGGCGGGCAAGCTCGCTGACGGAGTGCCAGGTGGCGTTGGCGGCATCACCGCCGGCAGCGACGAAGGGGGCGAGATCAGGCCGGACGAGGGCAAAGTAGGCGACGCTGACCACCCGGCCCCTTGGGTCCCGGTCGGGTTTGCCGTAAGTGCCGAGTTGAGCCAGATACATGCCGGCGGGTGGCAGGCCGGTTTCTTCCTGAAGTTCCCGGCGGGCGGCGGCGTCCAGGTCTTCGCCGAGGCCGCCGTCGCTACGCAAAAAACCGCCGGGCAACGCCCAATGTCCGACAAAGGGGGGTTCCCGGCGTTGAATGAGGAGAATCTTCAGATCGGCGTCGAGGATGGTGAACACGACCAGATCGACGGTCACGGCTGCATGCAGAAAGGCTGCGGGCAGGGGGGCCGTTGGTTGGGTGTCTGGCGGCTGATCTGGCGTGTGGCGGGGCATCGCAGGTTCCTCATGGAGGGGGAGGCGGTCACCTCCCCCGAGTACCTTGAGCGGCAGTTTACCTCAGGGCTTGCCTGGAAGTAGCCTGGTCCACCCGATTGCCCAGGCCGAAATAACGTGAAGGCGGATCAGTAAGAAACGAACCTGCCTAAGCGCCATTAGGAGCTGTCGTTAGGTGTCTCCTAGCACTCAGGTCGCCCAAGCTACCTCCAGGCAAGCCCTTGCAGCATTTGCGTCTTGCCTTCGGATAGAAACTTACGGGGTGAAGAATCCCGCCTGGCTGCCCGGGCGGATCATGGCCTGGCTGGCCCGGATGGCCGACTGACTGACCATGTGGAACATTTTCCGCAGTCCGGCGGGGTTGGCTGCTGCCTGGACCTCGATGCAGTTGTCGGGTACGCCCATGCTGCGGGCGACATCCCGGAACGTGCCCTCCGGACCGACGCCGACAAAGGCGAGGGTGAATTGTTCCGATCTCAGCAGATCCCGGCTCAGGCTGGCGCACTCGGTCGTGGTCCGACGGGAGCCACAGTCGTCGCCGTCCGTGATGACGACGACGATGCTGCGGCAAGGCGTGCCGGTGTTCCGCAGTTGCTGGGCGTAGGCGATGTTGGCGCCCAAGGCCTGACACCAGGTGTCGTAGGGGGCCGTGGCGCCGTCGGCGCTGTAGTTGCTGGCGTCCAGTTTCGTAGCTTCGAGGATGGGCATGTAGGAGTGGACGACGGTCTGGGTGTCCGTGAAAGTCCAGAGGGCGAGCATGATCGAGTCCCGCTCCTTGCTTTGCATGAACGTGTCGACGAGGACGTTGTAGCCATCCCGCACACCCTGCTCCAAGCCGCTAGTGGCGATGCTGGACGAGGCGTCCAGGAGGACAGTGATCAGGGTGACGTCCGAAGCGACGATATCCTCCATGTCCTTGCGGGCGGCCCCGGCGACGACGACGGAGCCGAGGTTGCCGCTGAGCAGGCTGGCCGACTGGGCACCGATGATGCCGCCGGTGAGGGCATCGGCGAAGAGGTCGTCGAGGTTGTTGGATCCGAAGTTGTTGGTCATTGCATGCCTCCTTCAAGGCGTTTTTGACGCGCCGGTCCCAGAGCCTCCCGGCTCGCGGGGGCTTGGATCGGCTGAGATGGGGTGGGGCTATCTTGGTTCCCCTCGACGGGGAACCTTGAGGAGGGGTGATTGAGCGCTACCAATCAAATGGGGCTGCAGGCTAAATTCGGTGCTGCTTCAGGCGATCGGGTCGGTGGTCTTGACGACGTGCATGCCGATCTTGCGGAACCCTTCGATTGCTTTGTCCGCAATCACCGGGAAGTCCAGGAACGCCGGCAGCGGCGTCAGCGGGGGCGCCGGCACCGGGCTCATCGCATCTTCGAGGATCCAGATCTTGTCGGCCAGCGCCGGATCGGTCGCCAAAATCGTGTCCTGCAGGTCTTGCAAGGTCGACATGACACAGTGGCTCTTCGCTTGGCCGAAGACGTAGATCCGGTCGTAGTCCATCAGCAGCTTGAAAAAGGGAGCATTGAAGCCGCCGACGACCTGGCCGCCCAGTTCCTTGACCTCGGGGCTGAGCACCGAGTAGTTCTCGGTCATCGCATGGGTGCCTTTCGTCTCGAAATGCGTCTGGTGCGTCCGGGCGATGCTGTGGAAGATCGCCGCCTCCATCAGTGCCGGGACCATTGCATGGCTGACACCGCCCAGGAGCGTGTGAAAGGGCCAGATCGTCAGCAGGTACCTGCCGCCCTTTTCCAGCTTGGTGCAGTACTCGTAGGCTTCCTTCGGATGGGCGATGGCCTGCCATTTGCCGGTGCGCACGTCCTCGGCCGCAATCGTCGTCATCGGCGCCGGATGGTTGCCCTGGGCATCGATCCACCAAGCTGGATGAAAGATCTGGAACACCCGGTGGGTGTCCATCGAGAAGTGCAGGCCCGTCAGCCGGTCCATGTGGCGGTAGAGCCATTCGATGGTGCGCTGCGTGTCATCCACCGCACCCGGCACGAAGAGACTGGCCCCCGGCGTGCAGAACCCGATCTGGCAGTCGATGCCGAAGGCGGCGATGCGAAACTTGTCCGTTGCCGACGGCTTGATGGCGTGCTGTTTGGCGTATTCCGTGGCCGCATCGGCGATCATGCCGGCCCGCTCGATGTAGACCGAGCCGACCTGAGCGGGATCGTAGAAGCGGGGCAGTGGCAGTGTCATGGGGGAACCTCCTACTTAAATGAGAGTCAGCTGCATGATGGTCTGAGCCGTGACGACGTACACCGAGCCTCCCGGTCCCGGGAATAGCTGGGCGTCCTCCGTCACGAAGGGTTCGGTATCGACGAAGAGATTGCCCTCCGTCATGGTGCCGGTAATCGGATTGAGCGCCAAGGCGAGCAGGCCGTTGTCCGTCGGGACGAGGATGCAGTCTCCGAGCAAGGCCTTGCCACCCAATGTGGCCAGACACCGCTGGGACTCCGGGGATCCGGCAATGTGGGCGAGCACCGTGCCGTCCGCCTGCACCACCGCCATACTGTGCTGGCGCTGGCCGTCCCGGTCGCAGGCCAGGCTGACCAGCACCCGGCCCCGGTCAAAGGTCGCCTGCACATCCACCAGCCGGCCCTCGATCGGCGGCAGCTCGACCTGGCGCAAACCGGGTTGCTTGGGATCAAAGACGAAGTACACGGTCATCCGGCCTGTCCGGTAAAAGCCGAAGCCGAAGCGGTCACCCATGCGGAACCAGGTCTGGCCATCCAGCGCCTGACCGATGCGGTTGCCGCCGAGGCTGTCGACGAGCCAGTCCCCGGCGAACCGGTAACAGCTGGTGGCGTTGGCGTCGAAGACCGTTTCGCCGGCAAACGTGCTGGACGTCGTCCGGTTCAGCACCGCCTCGTGCTGGACCTGCACCAGCTGCTCCCGGACACCCATCCAGGTGGCCGTGCCGGAGATGGCGAAGCGCAGGCCCGGCTGACGGGCCTGGGTGAGGACGGCGCTGCCGGTCTCCCGCCGGACCGTATCGCCCTCGGCATAAAGGTATTTCAACCCGTTCTGCAGGCAGGCCGCCAGGATCCGCCCACTCGTCTGGAAGATCGTCGTCGCCTGGCATTTGCCGATCATCGCCGTGGCCGGCCGGGCCGTCTGGGGAATACGGACGGCACAGTCGGGACAGACCGAGCGAGCGTGGGTGGTGCCGCAGGGGCAGGTGGTCCAGGCGATGTCCAGCAGGTGGATGGGAAACGCCTCTCGCCGGTTGTGGTCGAAGATGCCGGCAAACCAGTCGATGAGCTCCTCCGGGAGGATGCGCCAGCTGACGGCCGCTTTGGGATAAATGACGTCGGGCCGCATGACGCTGTGGCCGACCTCGGCCCGCCGGAGCATCGTCTTGTGAGCCGTGTGCACCCCACCGTAGGGATGGACGTAAAGCAGGCTGCGGAACAGGTGGACGGCGAAGGCATACCAGTCCGTGTCCGGGGTGAAGACGGGGCCCGCCATCAGGTCCACGCTGTACAGGCGGGGGTCGAGGAAGGACTCGTGGGCGACGGGGCAGCCGTATGCGCCGAACTGCATCGAGTCGGCGTCGATCAGCCAGGGTTGCTCACCCGTAAAGAGGACGTTGCCGTCATTCAGGTCGCCGACCACGACACCTCTCTGGTGCAGTTTGGTCAGTGCTGCGTGCAGGCGGCCAAAGAACCGCATCACCGCATCGTTGCCGATGACGCCCTCACGCCAGCTGCGTTGGCCGAGCTTGCGGATGTCGTGGCTGTCCACGATCAGGGGCATCGTGTACCCGAGCACTTGTCCGGTCTTGTAGTCCAGTGCCAGTGCCGTCGGGGCGATGACCTCCTGCGGCAGCCGCCGGGGAAACTGGCGGATCTTGGTCAGTTTGTGCTGAAACGCCATGAGGACGGCTTGGTCGGCCTTGGCAGCGACCGGGTGGTAGACCTTGACGGCCTGGTCCCGCCAACGGTAGACAGTCGCTTCGCCGCCACACCCGATCTCGTCCCGCTGGGTCACGGTGGCCGCCTGGCCGTCGATCAACAAACGCATGGCAGGGCCTCCTTCCGTTGGATGAGCACCAGGGTCGTGTCGTCACTGAGGCTGCGGTTGACTTCGCCGAGGACGATGAGGCGTTTCTGGAGCAGGCTGGGATTCCGGGCAAAGCGGATGTCTGCCGCCATCGCCCGCAAGGTGGTGACCGCCTCGCCGTTTGGCAGTGGCTGTTCGGACCGGGTATCGATCTCGGCGGCCCCGTCGGTGCCGATCAGGACCCGCTCGATGGTGGCTGTGGGGCTGTGGGCGTGGATCGTCGGGACCAGCGGGCCCATCGGGCTGGTCAAATGCTGCTGGACCAAGCGGTAGGCCAGATAGGCGGGAGCGTTGTCCGGGCCGGGGTCGAGGGTGATCCAGGTGTCGTTGAGCCCGATGACGCCGTCGCCCAAGCCGAAGATGCAGGTCTCAGCAGGCGTCATGACGGCCACTTGGAAGGTGAACAGCAGGTAGTCCTGCACGCTGGCCGGGAACGCCGCCTTGACCGGGTGGAGCTTGCGGACGAGCGCCCCCAGGTATGCCAGAAAGCCGTCACCGACTGCCTGGAGAAACTGGGGTGACCGGATGCTCTGGTGGCGCTCCGCCAGGATCGGCACCCAGTGGGCGAGCCAACTGGCCCCCAGCCGGGCCCCGATTTCCGAGTAGCGACCCGACGAGCAGCCGTCCGTCACCACCGCCACCAGTATGTCGTCGGTCACCGTCACCGCCAGGCCGTCCTGGTTGTTGCGGTGGCACCGGACATGTTCCCGACCGATAATGGTCCCCGAGGAAACCGCAAAGTGATCCAGCAACTGTCCCATCCTGTCCTCCCCGGAGCCCGTCCATACCAAGAGCGTGTACTGTCTCCGGTCTGATTAGGGTTCATTTGATTGACTAAGAGTTATCTGTACTCTTTATACGTTTTCGCACACCTTTAGTCAAGGGGATTTGCATAGTCGGCCCGGTAAGGCCCGCTGAGGTGGGGGCCGTCAGGCAGGGCCGAAGGTCCTGGAACAGTCTGATAGCAAGATTTTGGCGCATAAAAAAACCGCCAGCTCCCAGAGCCGGCGGCATTGATCAATTGGAAATGGGCGCCTGCTGTGGCAGCATGGCGAGCCTAAACAGCAACGCAGTGACTGAGCGCCAAACGGTGGGTTCGGCCCCCCTCCTGCAGGTTCCCCGCGCCGGGGGAACCAGGATTTTTGACTCACGTGGCATGCGTTTCTGTTTAGCCGGTGGCTTTGTCCATCCGGCTCACGAACGTGGTGCCCACGCCGCGGCCGTCCAGGGTCCGTACCTGGAAGAGCAGCCCATGATGGTGCACGACGTCGCCAACCTTGGCCGGCCGGTTCAGGTAAAAGAGGATCAGCCCGCTGACGGTATCAACCAAGTCGTGGTCCAGGATCAGCGCCAGGTGCTCGCCCAACTCATCGAGCCGCACGGTGCCGAAGACACGCAGCCGGCCATCCGGTTCCAATGTGATTTTGTCCCGACCGACGCCACTGTCGTCGATGTCGCCGGCCACTTCCTCGAAAAGGTCCTCCACTGTGACCATACCGGCCGTGCCGCCGTGCTCGTCCATGACGACGGCGGCTTCGGTGCGCTCGCGGTGCAGGATGACCAGCAACGCATCGAGGGTCACCGTCTGCGGGACATAGGGAATGGGCCGGACGTCGCTCTCGGTGAGAGGGCTGTTCGCCAATTGCAGCCGCAGCAGGTCCTTGATGTGGATCATGCCGACGATATGGTCCAGATCGCCCAGATAGACGGGGTAACGTGTGTGCGGGCTGGTTCGCAGGAAGTCGGCCATCTGCCGGGGTGAGCTGCCCAGGGGGATGCCGATGACGTTCACCCTTGGCACCATCACCTCGCCCGCCCGGCGGGCCCCGAACTCGAACAGTTCTTTCAGGACGCTGCCTGCTTCCGCCCGCAACAGTCCTTCTCTCTGGCTTTCGGCAATGATCAGCTGCAACTCGCCGGAGTCGTGGGCCTGGTCTTCATTGCCGGCCTGACGGTCGATGCCTGCCAGGGAGAGGATGGCGTTGCCCAAACGGTTCAGGCCGATGACCAACGGGTAAGCGGCTGTCTTGAACCACAGCAGCGGCAGCGTGATCAGCAGTGCCGTCTGTTCGGGGCGCTGCAGGGCGAGCGATTTCGGGACCGTCTCCCCGATGACGATGTGCAGGTAGGTCAACATCGCCATCGCCAAGGCACTGGCCACGAGATGGGCCGCTGCAAACCGGGCGGCACCCGCCCAGGTGAGCCATCCGTAGGCCCATTCGGCCAGATGCTTTTCGCCGTACATGCCGAGGCCCAGGCTGGCAAAGGTGATTCCCAACTGGGCCGTGGCAATGACCTGATCTTGTTTTGCCGGATCCTGATGGATGGCCCGGATCCGCCGGGCGATGATGTTGCCTTTACGGGCCATGCCTTCGATCGTCGTGCGGGACAGGCCGATAAAGGCGAATTCGGCAGCGACAAAAAACCCGTTGACGGCGATCAGTCCGGCGATGACGAAAAGCGGGAGAAAGTCAGTCATCGTCATCCTCCAGGGGCGGCGCCGGGACGATCAGCAGGGACACGACGGCATTGTTGGCGACGGCCTCGACCTCGACGGCGACCCCGTCGATCTCCAATTGTTCACCGGGCACGGGGATGTGGCCCAGCACCTGCACGACATGGCCGCCGACCGTGATGGCCTCACCCGTCCAGACTGTCCCGATCCAGGGCTCCACATCGTCGAGGCGGAGCAGCCCCGGCAGGCGGATACGCCCGTCGGCCAGCCGCTCCACCTGGGCCTGATCCGCCTTGAATTCGTCCGCCATCTCGCCCAGCAGTTCGCCGATGACGTCCTGAAAAGCGACCAGACCAGCCACGCCGCCGTATTCGTCGGCGACGATCACCTGCTGACTGCGGTGGCGCCGCAGCGTCGTCAGCAGGTCGTCGCCGGGAACGCCCTGAGGCACGAAGGTGAGCGGCCGCATGATCGCCGTGAGGGTCGTGGGGACACGGCCACTGACGACGGCGAGGGCCATGTCCTTCGTGTGGATCAGGCCGACGACGTTGTCGATGGTGTCCCGATAGACGGGGAGCCGGGTGTACGGGCTGGCGATGACCTGCGCCACCGCTTCGTCCCAGGGGGTGTCGGCGGCGATCGCCTGGATGCGTGTCCGGGGCACCATCAGCTGACGGGCGGTCAGATTGCCGAGACGCAGGGCCCGATGCAGGCGGTGGCGCTCGTCGCTCTCCAGTTTGCCGCCGTCGCTGCTTTCGACGATGAGCATGTCGATCTCATCGACCGAATGCACGTGGCGATGGCCGCTGTTCGGGATGCCCAGCAGTTTCAGGATGACCATGCCGCTGCCGTTGAGCATGGCGTTGAACCAGGACAGCAGGGTGGCGGACCAGAGCATCGGCCGCAGCGTGATCAGCGCCGTCTCGACAGGCAGCTGCATGGCCACGGTTTTGGGGACCAGCTCACCGAGGACGACCTGGAGGGCCGTCAGGATGACCAGGACGACGACGGCCCCGATGGAATGGGCCGTGGCGTGGGTCAGGCCGGCCCATGCCTGCAGGCGCTCTCCCAGGGCCGCGCCCACCGTGACTTCGCCAAAGGCACCCAGGATCAGGCTGGCCAGGGTGATCCCGATCTGGCAGACGGCCAGGTACTCGTCGAGACGGCGACCGTCCTGCAGGATCGGCAGCAGCCGGGCTGCGGTCGGATTGCCAGCTTCGGCAAGTTGCTGGATGCGGGTGCGGCGGACGCTGACGGAGGCGAACTCGGCAGCGACATAAAAGGCGTTGATGACGATCAACAACGCAATGACCAGGAGCGGGATCACCATCTGTGTCGTACGAGTGCCGATCCCAGCCCTGAGTGCTGCACTGCTTCATGAACATTTACACTATAGATTGTCGGCCCGAGTCACCGCAAGCGGCCGACGACCCCCAAACCGTTTCAGGGCATGAATTGTCAGTGTTGCAAGGTTTCGGCTGAGAGCCGGTTGGGCGGGCTGAGTGCTGGGAGATACCCAACGACAGCGCCTAATGGCGCTTGGGCGGGTTCGACAACGCAGCATGAATTGTCAGTGTTGCAAGGTTTCGGCTGAGAGCCGGTTGGGCGGGCTGAGTGCTAGGAGATACCCAACGACAGCGCCTAATGGCGCTTAGGCGGGTTCGACAACGCAATCGGACCGCCCAACCGGCTCTCAGCCGAAACCTTATCTGGGGAGGCTGCGCATTGACACCCGCCCCACCAGGGCGGGGGCCAGATTGAGGACCTGGGCCAGGGATTTGATCGCCTGTGAAGCGACGAGACCCTGTTGGAGGGCTTCACACAGCAGCTCCTGGGCCCGGTCCAGATCCAGGCGCACCGACAGCGACTCGGCCACACTGAGGATCCGCACGGCGATCGTCGGTTCGTCGGATTTGGGCTCCGCTACGGCCGCCCGCGCCGCTTCATCCAGCAGTCCCTGCAGCAGTTGCTTGGTGAACACCTTGTCGAAGCGGTGGCCCCGCCGGTTCGCTTCGGCGGCAATCGCCTGGGCCCGCTGGCCGGGTGACGGATCGGAGGTGTGCCGCTGCTTGAGCAGGGCGTCCTCGAACTCCCGCCACAACGCCAGCTCGACAACGCTCTGCAGCTCCGGCGGCACGTTGTGGCCTTCCTGTTTCAGCCATTCGATGTACTGGACGAGCTCTTTGTACGGTTGACCGTACTCGGCCGCCCAGGCCTGGATGGGTTGGAACAGGACGCCCTGGCCGATCCGGTAGCGGTCGTGGGGCAGCAAGTCCGTGAGGCGGACAGTTTCGGCGTTGAACACGTCGGGGACCAGCGCCGGCAGGTTAGCCCCACCCGCTTCGGCCTGAGCCCAGAAGGATTTGACCTGCTGGTTGAAGCGCCGGGTATCCTCGATCGGGCTGACCCCGGCCGTGAAGTCGGTGCCGCCCGTATACACGGCGGCGGCGCCGAATTCCCATTCCTGCAGGGTGGCGGCATTTTCCAGGCGAATGCGCATGGTGACGACCCGTTGGCGTCCGATCTTTTCCAGGCGGACATTCTGGCGGTGGAAGCGGTAACCGGTCGTCTCGCCTTCGGGCGCCTCGTCGCCGGCCAGAGCGGCAAACGCCAGGCTGCCGGCGATCTGGGCGGGCAGGAACCGCACGGGTTCGACGGCCTTGCGGAAGATGTTCGCCCCGCTGCCCCATTCCCGCATGTTGCTCTTCGCTTTGGTCAACAACGTCATGAACGGCTTACGCAGGCCGGGGATGCCCAGTTCGTCCAGGTAATCGAGGACCCGGGCGGCATACTTCATGACCTGGATCGTCTCGATGCCCGACAGATCGGCAAAGAACCACCCGCAGCTGGTGTACATCAGCATGGCGTCACGCTGCATTTCCATCAGCATCAGGGCCGTGACCATCTCGGACCGTTGCAGCGTGCGTCCGGCTTGCACCTTCAGCCAGTCCTCACGTGAGGCCAGACGATCGACGACCAGCTCGATGTAGGCATTGCGGGCGACCCAGGGGTCGGCGAAGAGTTCACGGCCCAGACGCTCGAAATGTTTAACCGACTCGTCTCTGAGGTAATCCAGGGCTTGGCGCAACGGCGCCCGCCACTGCTGGTGCCAACCCCGGCGGGCGCCGGTGTGGCAGCCACAGTCACGCAGCCAGCGGCCGACGCCGTGTGAGCAGCTCCAGGCAGTACCTTCGTTGTTGGGACCGGCCTTGATCTCCGCTTCCCAGGTGGGTGGATAGTGATCGAGGAATTCACCATAGTTCGTCACCCAGAACCCGCGCCGGTCGGCTTCGGTCGTCAAGGCGTAGGCCAGACATCGCTCCCCGAGCCGGTGGTGGTGGCCGTAGCTCTCGCCGTCGGTGGCGATCTGGGCCACGGTGCCGGGTCCATCGGACGCCACGGCAAAACGGTCCAGCAGGCCGTTGCTGGAGACGAGGGCCCGCTCGAAGGCCACGGCCCGGGAGATGTTGCCGTCATAGAAGAAGATGGCGATGCTGCGGCCCGAGCCGTCCCGGTGATAGTAGCGATAGGCCCGCCGGGGGTCGATGTTCCCGTGACTGACGTCCTGCCAGTCACCACCGTCCTGATCCTTGACCCGCTGGGCCTGATGGGGCGAGAGGATGACGTAACGCAGGCCCTCGTCGATGAGGGTCCCCAGGGTGACGTCGTTGCAGGCCGTCTCGGGCAGCCAGAGGGACTCGGGCTCCCGGCCGAACCGGTGCCGGAAGTCGCCGATGCCCCAACGGACCTGGGTGACCCGGTCACGGTCGTTGCACAGGGTCATGATGCAGTGGTTGTAGCCCTGGGCGATGCCGTTGCCATGACCGCCGTGGGTCGTCACGCTCTCGCGGTCGGCATCGAGGATGGCGGCGTACGTCTCGGGATGCCAGCGTTCCAGCCAGCTCATCAGGGTCGCCCCGAAGTTGAAGCTCAGGTGCTTGTAGTTGTTGACGATGCGCACGATCCGCCCCTGGTCGTCAAAGACCCGGGCCCCGGCGTTGGCCTTGTAACACTCGCCGTGGATCCGATCGTTCCAGTTGGCCGACGGGTGCGCACTGGGCTCCCGGTCGATCAGGCCGGTCCAGGGGTTTTCCCGGGGCGGTTGGTAGAAGTGTCCGTGAATGATCAGCGCCGGTTGTTGCGATCCCAAGATCCCCACCCCTGTTTCGACGGTCTGCCCTGTACGCCAAGACGGCGTCTCGCCTGGCAATTACATCCTACTATGGGCTCGTTCCGGCCGAAGCAACCGCACGTTCCCTTTTGTGGTTGATGGCCCCTGAGGTTGCGGCTGTCCCCGGAAAATGCTGCCTGGCGCGTACGACCGGCCCAACCCCAAACGGCACCCGGCCGGCGTGCGGGAGGCAGGCCGGCCGGGTGCCGTTTGGCTTGCTTCAGAACTGCCAGGCGACGCCGAGATTCGGCCCGACGACAATGTCCGAGACGGCGGTGGGACCCGACATCTTGGGCAAGGCCCACGCCGAGGCGCCCAATTGGATGGCGAACTGCGGGAACGGGTAGTAGCGCAGCTTCAGGTCACCGCCATAGAGCAGGCCGATGGTCGGCACGTTGGTGCCGACCAGGGACGTGCCGAACAGGCCGTAGCGGGCTTCGGCGCCCAGGCTGATGCTGAAGGCCGGGTGCAGCCACCAGTCGAAGCCGAGACCGCCACCAGCCGCAGCCGCCAGACCGATCTTGCTGCCGCCCGCGTTCATCGCCCCATACGCATCGGCGCCGATGGTGGGCACGATGTGGAAGGTGTCGGCCAGCTTCCAGCGATAGCCGAGACCCAGGCCGAACTGGCCCGTCATGTCGGCGTTCGTCGAGCCGCCGAGATCATAAAAGCCCCGGAGCCGCTCCGTGAGGAAGAAATCCCAGATCTCCTGTCCGGCGGTGAGTTGGCCACCCACGATGCCAGAGGTGTTGCCAACAAGGGGGGTGCCGTTCGGCACGACGCCGTAGACGCCCGACACTTCCCAGAGGTTGGCCCGGATGGCCTGTTCGGGGATGGGCGTCGGTGTCGGCATGGGTGTCGGCATGGGGGTCGGCATCGGCGTGGGCACCGGCGTCGGCCTGGGGGTCGGTTTGGGGGCAAGCTGGCCCCGGAAGATCGGCAGGGCCTTCACGGCCGTGGCGGCGAACTGGTAGCGATTCAGCTCCCGGTCACCCCGGAAGGTGTGGTCCGGGAAACCCGACATGATCGGGTACTGCGACGTGACGGCCTGGACCATGTCCCGCTCGGTGGGCGAGACGTCGGCAAAGGTGGCGGGCGGATCTGCGGCCGGCCGGACGATGCCACGGGCCTCGGCCCGCTTGAACAGGGTGCCCAGGGCGCGGGCAAAGTCGTAACGGCTGATCGGCTTATTCGGTTGGAACTGGCCCTTGGACAGGTCATAGCCGGAAAAGACACCGTAGACGTTGACCAGTTCCTGGACGAGCGGCACGTCAGCGGGGCGATTGCCCAGGTCCGTCAGGGCGACACTGCCGTATGTCGGGGCTTTCAGGTCGGCTTTGGCGGTCGACTCGAACTCGCCGATCATCCGCCGCAGGACGTATGCCAGCTGCAGCCGGGTCAAAGGCTGCTCACCGCGGAAGGTCCCGCCGGGGAATCCGGCCAGCAACCCGCGGGAGGTCGCCTCATCAATCACGGTCGTCGCCCAATGTCCAGCCGGGACATCGGTGAATGTGGCAGCCAGTGCTGGCAGGGGGAGGCCCAAAGCGAGGCAAATCGCCAGGACTCGCAACATACGGTGCATCGTCGCTCCTTTTTGCGGGACAGTCGTCTGAATTTTTAACCAAAACCGAATCGATCGGTTGGTTGCCGTCAGTCTACTATCCTGCCGGCGCCTGTATGCGCCCGAACGGTTTAACGATGGTTACGAGGGGCCGTAGTACTGCCTCACAGCCTCAAAAAGTGCGTCCGCCTCCTGTTCCGAGGTGGATCGGGCCCGGACGACGACGGCGACGCACGGGCTGTGGGTGACCATGTAGCTGGCCTCCGGTGCCGGACTGTAGCCCTGCAGTTCCTTGCCAATAAACCGGGCCAGGCGGCTACCCCCGGCACTGGTGTAGTAGTGGACGACCTGCCCCCTGCCCAGGTCGAGCCCGACGTACAGGTCACAGGCGGTGCGACCCATGGCCCGGCACCGGTCCTCGGGCGATACGGGGCCAGCGTCCGTCCGGGCGAGCACGACCGTCGCTCCGCCCTCGACGAGACGGTCCCGCAGGGCGTTGGCCAGGGCGAGGGTTTGCGCCGCCGATGCGGTCCCTGACGGGGGGGTGAAGGGGTCCAGCATGATCCGCTTGCCCTGGAGGACGCCGGCAAAGCGGGGCGTCAGGGTGATCGGCGCATTGGTCACCCGGCCAACCGGGGTGGTGATCGTGCCGTTCCAGGGTTCGTAGCCGAGGGCCTGCACCGAGAGCCGGTGTGCGCCCGGATTGATTTCATAGGTGGCGAAGGTGGTCGGATCCGGATTGTCCGGGGCTGTCAGGCCCTGATCGTCCAGGGTCACGGTCGCTGCCGCCACGTTGGCGCCAAGGCCGTTGACGACCAGATTGAGGTAAGAGCGCCGGGGCCCTTCGGCAAAAACGACCCGATAGGTGACGGTGCCGGCCTGGATTTCGGCGTTGACCGGTCCCCGGTTGGGCCAGGGCAGTGTCGTGGCGATGGCGCCGCCGACCGACTGCTTGGTCACCGACTGATCGCCCCAGCGGATGGTCACGGGTGTGCCGTCGGCGACGGGCAGTCCGAGGGCGTCGCGGATACTGGCCCGGAAGATCGCCGCATCGGCCGCGTCGGGCTGCCAGGCCATGGGCACGGCGAGCGCCTGGATCCTGGCGCTCGGGCGGTCGATCATCAGCCTGCCGACAAAGGGGATGGCCGCATTTCCGGCGGCGTTGCGGGCGTCGGCCCGGAGGGCGTGCGCCCCGTTGCGCAAGGGCCATTCGGGAGTCCAGGTGAGCCTGCTCCCAGCGGGGTCGTATCGGCTCGTCACGGGCTCCCCATCGACCGACAAGGTGGCAGACCCGATCGTGCCGCCGTCCGGGACCAGCTTCAGGCTCAGCCAGTCGCTGATCATCGGTGGGCGACCCGAGGCATCGGCCTGGCGGATGGGCCGGCCTTCGGTGTTGCCGTCTTCCCATTGCAAATCGTCGAACTGCGGCACCCCGCGGGCGAAATACGCCTCGATGGCTGAGCCGTATGCGGCGGCCTCACGCTGCCAGGTTTCGGCTTTGGTCAGTTGGACGGCACTGACCGGGTTCGACAGGTACGCCCCTTCCCCGAGGATCGCCGGTCGGCGGTTGTGGCGGAGGACGGCAAAATTGCCGGCGATGAGCTGTTGGCGGGCCATGCCGAGGGATGTGGCCAGTCTGGGCAGCAGGAGCTGGGCAAAGTCCCGGCTGGGCCCCGGATCGTCGATTTTCCAATAGATCTGGGTGTCATTGCGGGGATCGCCCTGGGCGAGCGTGTCGTTGTGGTGGATGGAGACAAACAGGTCAGCCTTGGCGTCATTGGCGATCGCCGCCCGGGCGGCCAGGTCCCCGCCATCGGCTTCCGTGCCCACCGTGACGTCGGCCGTGCGGGTGAGCAGCACGTTGGCACCCTGCTGGCGGAGGATTTCCGCCAGGCGCAGCCCGACCATCAGGTTCACGTGGGATTCCTTCAGCCCGGCCCGGCTGACGGCGCCTGAGTCCTTGGGACCCCCGTGACCGGGGTCGATGACGATCGTCCGCCCATTCAGCCCGGGCCCGATCGCCGTCAGCGGGCTCTCGGGCGGGGTGGCGGCGGTCAGGACCAACAGGCCCAGGCTGGCGGCGATGCTGCGATGGATCCAACAGGAAGTCATGCCCATACCTCAGGCTTGTCCAGGTAACACGGGATCGGACGAGGCTGGCTGCCTGCCACCCCAACATTACGTGACGGCTCGATGCCTGGCGTCAAGCGGCATGGCGCCCGTTTGAATTTTGCCGGTCCCCTGCGCACAATGGGCCCGGACGGGACGACACCACCGTGAGGGACGATGATGGCAGGCAACAGGGACAGCGCACTGGCCGCATTGCGGGTGCGGGATTTTCGCCTTTACTGGTTCGGGATGACCCTGTCCCGCCTGGGCACCGCCATGCAGGTGATGGCCATCGCCTGGCACATTTACCTGCTCACCCGTGAACCGCTCAGCCTGGGCTTGATCGGCCTCGTCCAGGTAGGCCCCGTGATGGCTTTTTCACTGCTTGGCGGGGCCTGGGCTGACGCCATGAGCCGCCGGCGGCTGATCCTCGTCACCCAGGGTGCGCTGCTGGTCCTGTCCGCCACCCTGGCCGCCATCACGTTCAACGGTGTGGCGACGGCCTGGATGCTCTACGTGATCATCTTTCTACAGGCGATCGCCAGCAGTGCCGGCGGTGGCGCCCAGGCGGCGATCGTTCCGTCGCTGGTGCCCAGGGAGCTGATCCCGAACGCCATCGCCATCAAGAACCTGTCCTGGAGCGTGGCCGGTATCGCCGGTCCGGCCCTGGGTGGGCTGTTCATTGCGCACCTTGGCCTCCAGTCGGTCTACCTCTGCGATGCCGTGTCGTTTCTGGCCGTGGTTGCCGCCGTGCTGGCTGCCCGGGCGAATCTGGACACGGTGGAGACCCTGGCGGGGAACAGCGTGCGGGCGAGCCTGGCGGCGATCCGGGACGGGTTCGCCTTTATGCGGGGCAATCCCGTCCTGCTCAACCTGATCATGCTTGACTTCGTGGCGGTGATCTTCGGCGAGGCCCGCACCCTGCTGCCGGTGTTTGCCAAGGACATCCTGATGGTCGGCCCGGAAGGTCTCGGCCTGTTGGCGGGCGCACCGGCGGTAGGGGCGGCCATTGGGGCCGGCCTGCTGACGTTCCTGCGGCCTCCCCGCTGGCCCGGCCGGGTGATCCTGCTGTCCATCCTCGTCTACGGCCTCTGCACGGTGGTCTTTGGCGCCTCCCACTGGTTCTGGCTCTCCTGGGTGGCCCTGCTGGGCGGTGGGGTGGCCGACACGATCAGCATGACCCAGCGCCAGGTGATCCCGCAGATCATTGCCACTGAGGCGATGCGGGGTCGGGTCAGCGGCATCAACCTCTTCTTTGCGAATACGGGCAACCAGCTCGGCGAATTCGAAGCGGGCGCCGTGGCCCATTGGCTGGGGGCACGGGCCTCAGTCGTCTGCGGTGGCCTCGTCTGCGTCCTGCTCGCCCTGGGTGTTTCCTGGCGGGGCCGGACGATGTGGGACTTCACGATCGAGTCGGTGCCGGAAGCGGCACCGGTAACGCCGTAGCGCCGCTGGGCGGGCGGGAGTTTCGGTGGGGTGGCGTTTGCGGTGCGCCCGGTCGCCACCAGCGTCTCATTGCGCTACGGCCTGTCCCGCTTGACGCCCTGTGTGACAGTCTCTAAAGTTCCATGCAGATGGATTTGTTCCATTTGTTCCATTTGTTCCATTTGTTCCACGGCGCACAGCAGTGGGCCGTCGACTGAGGAGGTTGCGATGACGACAGAGTTGACCGGTACTGCCCTGCGTGGACTCCGGACGCACTGGGGTCTGACCTTGGAGCAACTCGGTGAGTTGCTCAACGTCCAAAAATCCACCCTGTCCCGCTGGGAGAGTGGCGAGATGCCGTCGGTCGGCAGCAAGGAGAGCACGCAGATCAAAGCCCTGCTGCTCCTCGACAAACGGGCCCGCCATGGCGATCCCGAAGGTATTGACGCCATCCGGGCCCTCCGCAGGGAGACCTTCGCCATCGAGACCGAGTGGCACCCGGTGCTCGGTGAGACGGTTTTGACGAACAAGATCCCCCGCAACTTTGCCGATGCCATGGCCGCCTTGATGGATGTCGCCGAGCAGGCACAGCCGATGATTGAGACCTTCACCGAGCAGGCCGCCAAGACGGTCCGCAAGGGGGCCATGATCGGTCTGGGCTCGCTGAAGATGGCGGCTGAGAAGCTGGCTGAAGGCGCCGATCTCCTCAAGCAGCGGATCGAGAAGCTGGAAGAGTCGGAAGCCCATGCGGCTGCCGCCACGGTCACGACCATCAAGGTCGAGGAAACCCCGACGGCGCCGACGACCGGCACCACGACGGACGACGTCCCCCCGACCGAGGTCAAGGTCGGCTCCGGCAGCGAGTCTTCGCACCACTAGGCATCCGGTGACGTGAAACGGAAGAGGCGGCAAGGGTTACCCTTGCCGCCTCTTGTCGCAGTTCGCCGTTTGGCTCCGCTCACGCCCCGGTCTCAGCGTGATTCCCCCCAAGGGGGAATCACGCGTTGGCTGAATGCCCCGATCGGCCTAGAACGCCAGGCTGAGGTTCGCCGATCCCTGCAGGGTGCGGTTGAAGTCGGTACCGGCACCGACGTCGATGTTAAAACCGCCGGCCTTGGCCCCGATACCGCCGGTGACCATTGTGCCGATGCCGCCGAGTTGACCGCCCACACGCAGCCCGAGAACGTTGAAGAACCGCTTCTCGATACCCACCCGGGCGGCAAACGGACGACCGTTGAACACCTGCTCGACGTCAGCGGCCACAGTCAGGCCTTCGACTTTCTTTGGCTTGTAGGTCGCCCCGAGGCGGGCAGCAAAAGGCTCCGTGACGTTGTAGTTCGCCGCCGTCGGGCTTGATTCGCTGATCACCTTGAAGGGGGCCACGCCGCCAATGGAGTTCATCTGCATTACGGTCGTCTTTTCCTGGGCGGGCCAGAGGACGACGACGTTTTCCAAGGCGGCACCGACGTTGATCTCGTCACCGATCTGGGCCATCGCCCCGAGGTCCAGACCCCCGCCGATCGGCGAGACGCTGGTGTAGTTTTTGGCTTCCAGCCGGATCGAGCTGAGGTCTGTCTGCAACTGGGCCTGCAGGCCGCTCAGCCCGCTGAAGGACTGGTTCAGCTGGGCCACCGTCGTCGATGCCCCCTGGGCGGCGGTCAGCAGGGCCGGAGCCCCATTGACCAACGCCAGCTGGGCGGCCTGGGTGCCTGCCTGATCGCCGGCAGCCTGGGCCTGGGCACCCGTGTTGGCGGTGTCACGCAGCGAACGTGCTGTATTCAGGATGCTGTTGTAAGCCGTCTGCGCCCCGGTGATCACCTGGTTGGCCGCAGTGACCTGGGTGCTGATCGTGGCGGCGCTCTGCAGCGGTTTCGTGTCGATCTTCAGGTTGATGGCGATCGGCGGCACCGCCTCCGTCAGGTTCGTCTGTCCGGTCAGCTGGCCGATCACGGACGGGAAGTTTTTGGCGATCGTCGGCATGATGAAGCCCTTGAGGTTGGCCCCGACGGCCAGATCGATGTTCATGCCGCCCAGCGCCGTTTTCAGGACGGTCGCCTTGCCACTCATCGCCAGCGTCAGGTGGCCGTCGGCCGCCATCGTGCCGTTCAGGCTCTGGGACGAGGTGCCCAAAGGCGCCAGGGCCGTCGAGACGGAGGCGCCGGCCGACAGCAGGGGCGGCAGGGTCCGCTTGATCGTCGCATCGATGCCTTCCAGGGCCGTGACGGCCGAGGTCAGGATGCTGGCGGCACTGGACATGTTCCGCGGATCGAGGTTGTTCAGACCGCTGATCGCCTGGGTGGCACTCTGCACGGAGGACTGCAGCTGGCCCGGGGCCGTCTGGATGGCGGATTGCAGCGTCTGCACGTCGGCGGCGATCTTCGTGCTGTTGCTGAACACGCCGAGGATGCCGGGTGTGCTGGTCAGGGCGACGAGGCCGTTGCCGTTGAGCCAGAGGTTCAGGCCGAAATCGACGGGCGAGCCCATCACCTGCAGCGGAAAGGGATGCCCCGTGTAGCCAATGATCGGCACGCCGACACCCAGCTCGATCCGGCTCGTCGGCTGGCCGCCGAACGTGTCCAGCAGGTTGGTGATGGCGGCACTGCCGCTCTGGCCGGAGAAGCTGCTGCCGATCCGTTGCAGATCCGTGATGCCGAGCAGGTTGCTGCCGTAGCGCAGGCCGACACCGGGCAGCAGGATCGTCATCGCCGACGACATGGCGGCCGGGTTGTAGATCGGGGCGAAGGCGGTGCCGGCGCCATTGGCCGTCCGGGCACCACCCATGGCGAGTGAACGGGCGCCCAGGACGTCGGCGTGGGCCGCCGGGGCGAGCCCCCACAAAATGCTGGTCAGCAGCAGGCCACATACGACTTTTCCGGGTGCAGTGGGTTGGAACATCGAAGACGCCTTTCGTGGGGGAAACTCGGGTGAACGTGCCGCCGGTCGCCGATCCTCGGTGTGGTGGCAACCGGGGTGCAGGCGCTTGCCCGCACACGGGTTCGCATTATAGCCAAGGAATTGCATACAGGCCGCTGAGTCGGGCAGAACATCCGCAACGTTTGGTAAATGCCGTCCCGCACGGCTGAGAGCGGCTCAGCTGAAGCGTGGCACGACAGCCAGGGGACGCCTGACACTGTCCGGGTCCACACCCGCCCGCAGGCAGGCGACGACGCCGATCGCTTCCCAATACGTGGCGACCCGGCGGATCGCCGGATGAGCGATCGTGACGGTCTGGACAGTGGTGTTTTCGCCGACGACGATCACGGGGATTCCGGCCGCCAGGGCGGCGAGCACGCCGGGCCCACCCGTGGCACCGGCCGCCGTGACGACGGCCCCCACGTCACGCACCTGCCAGGCCCCCGGGGTCATCGGCGGGACGGGCTGCGGCGAGCGGGCCAGACCGAGCAGCACACAGGGCAGGTAGGAGGGGCTGATCGTTTCGGCGGCAAGACGGGCATCCACGGCACCCGCAGGGGGCAACCACGGTTCCGCCTCGACGGGCGCATGGGCACAGGGCACATTCAGCCGCTGGGAGAGCAGGCGGGACAGCACCGCTTCGAGCCCTCCGATCGGATCCGGCCCCACGCCGGCTTCATAGCGGGCCAGGGCGGCGGCCGGCAGCCCGGGCAGCCGGCCCGCAATCGCCAGCGCCGTCGCACCGGCCGCCACCAACTGCTCACCGGCCTGCAGCAGCACCTCCGGATTCCCCACCGAGCCCGAGG
>JACMPN010000043.1 GCA_014377495.1 Candidatus Sericytochromatia bacterium | reverse complement strand
GGGGCGTGGGGGGGCGACGGGGGCCGTGAGGTTTCTGAACCCGCCGCCTGCCGGGGTCGCCCGGGGAGACACCACAAAGGCGGCGGCGCCGGCCCCGACGTTGAAAACCGAGCCGATGCGCACACCGTGGACGGTGTTGCCGCCGATATCCAGGCCTTCGACGGAGAGGACCCGGCCGCTGCCCTGCGGGACGTTGCTAAAGGTCAGTGGGGGGATCATACCGCCCGCCACGGCGATTGTGTGCCCGCTGGTGGACACGATGGGGGTGACGATGTCGGTTGCGGTGATCTGGGCCCGGACGGCGACGATCGCCGTGGCGGGCAGTGCCTGCACCCGGAAGCCCGGCTGCACTGCCAATGGATCGTATAGCGGCGCAAGACTTACCGCCATCTGGCCGGCGCCGGCCAGATCAGGCTGCCATTGGGCCTTGCCGTAGACCTGTGGTTTGACGAAGTGCGAGATGGTGACGCCGTTCAGGTCGCCCGGGGCGCCACCGGGCATCAGCGAGACCTGTGTCATGCAGCCGACGAGGAACAGGCCGACCCAGAGGACTGCCAGCAAGTGCCGCTTCATAATTCCACCATCCCGCAACCACACGCCGACACAATTCAGGCCCCGATCTGGATTACCAGGTCAATCATACCGCCCCGGCCAACCGGTTTATCTGATGGGCGGTACAAGAGGTGAACTGATGCTCGGTTCAGTGCGTTCAAAAGGCTTCGTGGGACCGATACTGGCCCCATGTCCCCCGCAGCTGCCGGCAGATCTCACCGACGGTGGCGTATTGCCGCACGGCATCGAGGATGAAAGGCATCAGGTTGTCTGTGCCCAGGGCAGCAAGGCGCAGCCGCTCCAGGGCCGGGGCCACGTCGGGCCGTTCGGCCCGGATGGCTTGCAAGCGCTCGACCTGTTGGGATTCCAGGGCCTGATCCACGGTGGCCAGCGTGACCGGCTGGGTTTCCTCGATCGTGAAGCAGTTGACGCCGACCACCATCTGCGTGCCCTGCTCGATGGCCCGCTGGGTGCGATAGGCCGTCTCCTGGATCTCGCGGATTTGATAACCCGCTTCCAAGGCTTTCAGGGCACCGCCCATCTCATCGATTGTTTCGATGTAGGCCATGGCCTGCTCGGCGATGGCCTGGGTCATCCCTTCGACGGCATAGGAGCCGCCGAGTGGATCGGCGATCGCCGGCACGTCGCTTTCATAGGCCACGAGCTGCTGGATGCGCAGGGCGGTGCGGGCCCCGTCGGCGCTGGGCAGGGCCAGGGCCTCGTCATGGGCGTTCGTGTGCAGGGACTGGGCCCCGCCGAGTACGGCAGCCAGGGCTTCGATCGTCGTCCGCACGATGTTCGTTTCGATCTGCTGGGCCGTCAAACTCGATCCGGCCGTCTGCACATGGAAGCGCAGCAGCCAGGACTTGGGGTTTTTGCAGCCGAGGCGTTCCTTGGTCAGTTTTGCCCAAAGCTGCCGGGCCGCCCGGAACTTGGCCACCTCTTCGAACAATGTCGGCATGGCACTGAAAAAGAAGCTCAATCGTGGGGCGATGGCGTCCATATCGAGGCCCCGTTGCTTGGCCGCTTCCAGGTAGGCCAGTCCGTTCGCCAGGGTGAATCCGATCTCCTGGGCAGCGGTGGAGCCGGCTTCACGGATGTGGTAACCGCTGATGCTGAGCGTGTTCCATTTGGGCACGTGTTCGGCGCAAAACTCGCAGGTGTCCACGATCAGCCGCAGCGACGGCGCCGGCGGGAAAATATAGGTGTTGCGGGCGATGTATTCCTTCAGGATGTCGTTTTGGATCGTTCCCGTCAGGGCGGCAGCGGGCACGCCCTGTTTTTCGCCGACGGCGATGTACATGGCCAGCAAGATCGCCGCCGGGGCGTTGATCGTCATGCTGGTGCTGACCTTGTCCAGCGGGATCCCGTCGAAGAGGGCCTCCATGTCCGCCAGCGAGTCGATCGCCACGCCGGTTCGCCCCACTTCGCCGAGGGCGAGGGCGTCGTCCGAGTCGTAGCCCATCTGGGTGGGCAAATCGAAGGCGACGGACAGGCCGGTCTGACCCTGTGCCAACAGATAACGGAACCGCTCGTTCGTAGACTTGGCATCGCCGAACCCGGCGTACTGCCGCATCGTCCACAGTTTGTCCCGGTACATGCCCTTGTGGATGCCCCGGGTGTACGGGAAATCGCCGGGCAGCGGCAGTTCTGCGGATGCCGGGCCCGTATAGAGCGGCTCGTACGGTAGGTCGGAACTGCTTTTCGTGATGATGGCGGGAGTCATGCGGCGGTCTCCTTTGACTGCGGCCAGTGTAATCCCGCCTTGGTTCCCATGGCCATCGCCACCGACCGACCTTGGCCCAGGACAGGCACCCAGGATCAGGCGGGGTGCGGGTGTGAGGGGGCCGGCGCTGGGGGGAGACCGCGATCCGCCATCCGCTCGTGGATATACCCGACGAGGGCGTCGACGACCTGAGGGTCGAACTGAGTCCCGCGCTGACGGATCAGTTCCTCGGCTGCTTTATCGAGGGAGCGGCCCGGCCGGTACACCCGGTCGCTGGTCATCGCATCGTAGGCATCGGCGGCCGTGACGATGCGGGCTGAAAATGGGATGGCGTCACCCTTGAGGCGGTCGGGGTAACCCAAGCCGTCCCACCGTTCGTGATGGGCTCTTACCAGGGGGGCGATGTCCCGCAAGGCGTCAATGGTCTTGGTGATGTGATCCCCCAGGGCAGGGTGCTGGCGCATCTGCATCGTCTCCACCGCATCGAGGGGGCCGGGTTTATTGAGGATGGCGTCCGGGATGCCAATTTTGCCGACATCATGCAGCAAACCCGCCATGCGGGTGCGTTCCACCTCCGACGGGCTCAGTCCCATACGCTTGGCGATGATCGCCGACAGGGCGGCGACCGAGCGGGAGTGCATGTGCGTATAGTGGTCCTTGGCATCCACCGCCTGTGCGAGGGCCTGTACGGCCTGCACGCTGGTCGCCCGGGTCGTTTCCCGGACCGCCATGGTTTCCGCCGTCGCACAAGCCAGCAGCGACAGGGTGGCTGCCAACTGCAGGTCGGCAGCGTTTAACTGCCGCCCCGGTTGATCGGGCGGATCGCCGACCAGGATGATGCCTGCACCACGCCCGTCCTCGTGGGCCCCAAAAGACAGGGCCAGCCGGGGCTGGAACCCGAGCCGGACTGCCAAGTCGCCTGGGGCGGTGACCAGCAGGGGCGGGCGGTCCGGCAAGACCGGTGCCAGGCTTGTCACCAGTTCCGGTGGGAAGGGTTGTCCCAAAACGTGCTGGCGACAGGGCGCCGTGACGGCGGCACACTGGAGATCGCCACCGGGCTGGGACCACCACAGAGCGCCGTATGGCAGGCGCAGGCCGGTACTGACATGGTCGATGATCGCCTGGAGGCCGTCTGCCGTATCGCCGGTGATGTGGCTGAGCCCATGGGCTGCCGTCAGCAGGTCTGACGCCCGCATTTCGGCTTGTGCCAGGAAGGGCCGCTCGCC
>JACMPN010000459.1 GCA_014377495.1 Candidatus Sericytochromatia bacterium | reverse complement strand
GCCCGCATGCTCGACGAGGCCGGCATCGTCGTCCCGCCGGGTGTCGGCTACGGCGCCCACGGGGAAGGCTACATCCGCTTTGCGCTGACGGCCCCCGAGGAGCGGATTGCGGAAGCGATCACCCGCATGGAGAAAGCCAACATCCGCTACAAGCAGCCCGTAGCCGTGACGCTCTAAGGTATCACCGTGTAGTCCTTACGGCCGGCGTCGCTCTGGTGGCGCCGGCCGTTTCATGCGTCCAAGCAAGGGAAACCACTGCCATGCTGCCCGCCCCCGGTGCCCATCTCGACTCCATTGCCAACGGCGCTTACGCGTGCGGCGTCATCTGGACGGTGACCGAGGTGCGGCTGATGATCGCCCAGCGCAGCCGGCGTACCGGCGCCAGCCCACAGGACCGGGGCAGCCTGGCGATGATCGTCGTGCCTGCCATCGCCGCAATCGCCTATGCCGGGCTGGATGTCTGGCTCCACCCGTACCTCCCGATACCGCTCGGGTTCCGGGCCCTGGGATTCCCCGTCTTCGTCGCTGGCCTTGCTTTGAGGCAGTGGTCGATCGCCGTATTGGGTCGGTTTTTCACCGTCGATGTCGCGATCCACGGTGAGCACCGCCTGATCGAGGAAGGTCCGTACCGGCTGTTGCGGCATCCAAGTTATACGGGGTTTGCCATGATTTTACTCGGCATCGGCCTGATGGCCGGCAAGCCCATGGCACTGGCGTTGGTGTTGCTGGCGCCCCTGCCGGGACTGATCCGCCGTATCCAGGTCGAGGAGCAGGCCCTGCGACAGGCATTTGGCCCCAGCTTCGACGCCTATGCCAAACGCACCTGGCGTCTCATGCCCGGCGTTTTCTGAAGGGAGGCCCCCATGCTGACGGTGACCACCCCCCTCGATGAAACCGACGTGTACCGCTTCGGTCATCTGGTGTCCCAATCCCTGGGGTTGCCCCTGGCCAAGGTCCCGGAGTGGACGCAGTCAGTCGGCTGGCGCAATCTGCGGTTGATTTACGCAGATGACGTTGTCGTCGGCGGTCTGGCGGTGCTGCCGATGGCCCAATGGTTCGGGGGCAAGGCGGTCAGAATGGCCGGCATCGCCGGTGTGGCGGTCGCCCCGGAGCATCGGGGCAGCGGCGTCGGCTCCCGACTGATGCGGGTCGTACTTAACGAATTGCGGGAGACGGGGCTGCCCCTGGCGACGCTGTATGCGGCCACGCAGCCCGTCTATCGGCGGGTGGGGTTTGAGCCGGCCGGCCAGCATACGCGTTACGAGATGCCGCTGACGGCCATCGACGTGCATGACACGAGTTTGACCATGCAGCCGATCAGTCTGGTTGACCTGGACACGGTCACGGCCCTCCATGAGACCCGGGCGGCGCTGACGAACGGCCAGGTGCGGCGGAACGAGTATTTGTGGGAGCGCCTGTTCCGCCAACAGCCCGACTCGCCGCACGCCTATGGGTATCTCGTCATGCATGGGGATCGGCCGGAAGGGTATATCCTCTATACCCACAAACCCGGCGGCCGGTTGCTCCATGACATCACCGTCCGGGACGTCGTGGCCCTCACGCAGGCGGCTGGGCGCCGCATCTGGACATTTCTGGCCGATCACCGGTCGCGGGTGGATACGGTCAGCTGGACGGGGCCCCCCAACGATCCGCTCCTCTACCTGCTCGCCGAGCGCCGGACCCGGGTCATCGAGCACCTGCCCTGGATGCTGCGTCTGGTCGACGTCCCTGCCGCCATGGCCGGGCGGGCGTTTCCGCCCCAGCTGACGATGGATTGTCAGATCGAGGTCATGGACGAGACTCTGGGCTGGAACCACGGGCGGTTCCAACTGGCGATCGCCGACGGCAAAGCGGGCGTGAGTCCCGGTGGTGCAGGCACGGTCCGGATCACCGTCAACGCCCTGGCCGCTTTGTACAGCAGCCACCTGAGCCCGTGGGACCTGCGCCAGCTCGGGATGATCGAAGGACCGGATGCGGCCTTGCTGGATCTGGCCGTCGCGTTTGCCGGTCCGGCGCCGTGGATGGCGGAGATCTTCTAAAGCGGCCGTTCAGCGATGTTGCCGTTCGGGCCTCGCCGGGATATTCGGGTTACAACCCGGGTGTGGCGAGGGAGGTGACGGATGGACCTGACCAAACAACCCCCGCGCAGCCCGTACGAGTACCTGGACGGGTACGTCTGGCTGCCGCGGTTGATCGACAAGGCCCGGGCCTACAGTGACGGGACACTAGGCGACTATCACTACATCGCTTGCCCGATGAACGCCCACCTGCTGCACTTTCTGGCCATCGAATCGGACCGATTTGCCGAGGCCGTCGCCGAGCGCCCAACGGATCAGCTGGTGTTGCAGTGGGTGGAAGTACATGCCCTCCCCCACCCGTCCGATATCCGGGAAATGTTTAATGACCGGTTCATCCGGTTTCGAGGCGAGACGCCCGCCCCGCTGTTCTTCCAGACGCTGCATGACCAGGTGGCGCATGGCCAGAGGGTCAACGGCTTCTTTGATCTCCTGCACCTGGATGACGGCAGGGCTTTGCAAAGTGCCTGGCCGCAGGCTGCCTGACGAGCCACGCTCAGGTGTCGGTGAAAACGGCCGTGGGGTCGGGCAGGACGATCACCTCATCGGTATGGGGCTCGATCAGCCCGGGCACGGCGCCGGCCGGAAGTGACGGCAGCGGACCGGTACCGCCCCGGACAACGTTCATGTTGGGCAATGGCCCCTCGGTGGCGGCGGTCGTCCCGGGCACGCCGTGGTGCCGCGGTTGCTGCAGGGGCGCATTCATCGACTGCCGCCAGCCAATGAAGCTCTCCCGGCTGACCCGGTAAAGCCGCACCGGACCCCGAACGCGTTCGATGTCGGCCTGCAGGGTCGGAAACTCGACGCCGCTTTCGATGTAGGGCAGCTTTTCGAGGGAGCGGAGGGCACGGGGGTTGTTCAGCCGGGGGGCCATAAAGACCTCATCGAGCGGCAATGCACTGAAGGTCAAGGTCAACATGCGATCTTTGGCGATGCGGTTGTAGCCTTTGCCCCAGGAGTCCCGACCGAGCCAGGTGCCCATATGGCCGACGGTGTACTCGTCGTTGAAGCCGCCGACCATGATCAGTCCGACGGGCTGGCTGCCGTGCATCTCGTCGAGGATGGTCCGCACCAGCCAGGTCCCGGCGGCGGCCTGTTCGAGGATGAGCTGCAAACTGGATGCGGGCAGGCCGACATCACCATCGAGGCCCAACTCGACGAGGGCTGGAAAATGAGACAGGTCCAGTGGTTCCAAGCGCAGCATGGCAATCTCCAAATTCAGCAGGTGTCATGTGCGCAAAGGTTGTATGAGCGCACAGGGTGTCCGGCTGCTAAGAGAGGCCCGACGACAGGTCCTAGTGGACCTTAGGAGGGTTCGACAACGCAGCCGGACACCCTGTGCCCTTAGACAACCCTGGCCCGGAGGCCATCTTCTTTGCGGACGGTGAGTGTGTCGCGGTCGATATCTACGAGGCCGTCTTCTTGGAATTCCATCAGGACGCGGGTCAGGGTCTCCCGGGTAGTGCCGGCGATACTCGCCAACTCCTGCCGGGTCATGCCCGTGCGGATGACGGTGCCCTTGGCGGTCTTTTCGCCCTGGTTGCGACCCAGATCCAGGAGGACGCGGGCGACCCGGCCGGGGGCACTGAGGAACGCCAGGGCCTCCAAGTGCCGGTCCGTGTGGCGCAGGCGTTGGCAGATCGTCGTCAGGATCTTCAGGGAGATGTCCGTGTTGCGGCGGAGCACGCCCTGGAAGTCCTCCCGGCTGATGCTCAGCACGGTGGAGGCGTCGCGGGCCACGGCCGAGGCTGAGCGGGGCTCGCCGTCCAGGAGGGACATCTCGCCGAAGAAGTCCTTGTCGCCGAGGATGCCCAGGATGTGCTCTCGGCCGTCGTCGGCGACGACGACGATCTTGACGGAGCCCTTGGCGATGACGAAAAGGGTGGTGCCGGGATCATCGCCGTAGAGGATCGTGTGACCTTTGGCGAAGGTGCGCTCCCGGCAGACGCTGGCCAGCTCGTCGTACTCCGCGGCACTCAGCCCTTCGAAAAGGGCGACTTCTTGCAGAAACAGACGGACTTTTTCCCGTTGCACCGTGGCCTCAGATCATCTTCGATGCCAGCTGCTTTTCGTCGTGGACGATCAGCACGTTTTTGCGCAGCGTCAGCAGGCCCTCGTCCTGAAACTCCATCAGGACCCGGGTCAGCGTCTCCCGGCTGGTCCCGGCGATGTTCGCCAGCTCCTGCCGGGTCATCTTGTGGTGCAGGCTGAGGCCCTCGTCGGTGCGCTCGCCATGCTCTTTGCCCATCTCCAGCAGGATGCGGGCGACGCGGCCCGGGGCGCTGAGGAAGGCCAGAGACTCGACCCGGCGGTCCGCCCGGCGCAAACGCCGGCAGATGGTGACCATGATCTTCAGGGAAATATCCGGGTTGCGGCGCAGGACGGACTGAAAGTCCTCTCGGCTGATGCTCAGGACCTGGGAGTTTTCCAGGGCGATGGCCGTGGCCGAGCGGGCTTCGCCGTCCAGCAGCGACATCTCGCCGAAGAAGTCCTGGGCCTTGAGGACGCCCAGGATGTGCTCGCGGCCGTCGTCGGCGAGCACGACGATCTTGACGGCGCCTTTGGCGATGACATAGAAGCTCGTGCCCTGATCATCGGCGTAAAAGATCGCATGACCCTTGTCGAAGTTACGCTCCCGGCAGATATCCGCCAGTTGGGCGAATTCTTCCACCGTCAGGTCGGTGAAGAGCGGCACCTCCTGGAGGAAAATCAGGATCTCGGTGGGCGTCATAGACTCGATCATCTCCGAGGGGCAAAGGTGGGAAACCCATGAAACACACGGCAGTATAACCGATCGGTATCCGGCTGCCAGGCTATCTGGGCCACAAGGGATCCCCCACCCCACCCGGACGGTTTCCCCCTAAGGGGCGAAAAGCCGCCCCTAGTGGGACTCTGCACCCAGCAGCATGTCCAGGCGGTCCCGTGACCATTCCTCGGTGTCATTGACCGAAATATAGTCAATGCGGTCCAAGCTGACGATGTACCGGTCCCGCAGGAGGCTGTTGCCCTCCGAGAGTTTCGTGACCTGCACGTGCTGGTTATCCAGTTCGGTGATCAGCCCGGTCAAAAACTTGTTGCCCATGTAGATCCAGACTTTGAGTCCGTGCTCGTAAGCGTAAGTCAACTCTCGACGCAGCATGCGAATGGCACATCCTTTCCACAGTGATCTGACGACAGGCTATCCAACCTGAAAGGGACTTCGGGGGGTCACGCCCTGTGCGGCTTCGTGTCACGCCCTGAGCGGTTTTCAGGAAGCCCCGCTTGGCTGAGTATAGGCTCTGAGCGGGTTTGCGTGCCAGATGCCGCAGCGAAACGTCATCTGGCGTTACTTTGCGCAATATCGAGAGGGCTCGGCCGCCGCTGTTGGGCCCTGTGGGGTGGTACCATGGCGGCAAGCGTGTCCTGCACGTGCCTGGCCGGTCAGCGGCGGTTTTTACCGGGTGTGACCCCGGTGTCCCCCGGGGCGAGCCGACATCGACCGAGCGGGCCTGAGTACGCCTGATTCCGCCCTCAACGCAGTCGGTCCCATCCATGTCAAAGCGCGCCCTCCTCGTTTTCAACCCCAGCGCCGGACAGCTCTGGAACCCTTTCCGCGCCAACGAGGTCGTCACCTATCTGGCCGGTTTCGGCTGGACCGTCGACCCCGCCCCGACGGCATGTGCCCGGGATGCCGAACGGCTCGCCCGCCGGGCGGTGTCCGAAGGCTACGATCTGGTCATCGGGGCCGGTGGTGACGGCACGCTGAACGAGCTGACCCAGGGCCTGGCGGGAACGCCTGTGCCGCTGGCCATCCTGCCCGGCGGGACGACCAATGTGCTGGCCCGGGAGCTCGGATTGCCCCTGTCCATCAACGGGGCACTCGAACTGATCCCCCGGGGCCGGGCCAAGCCGATCGATCTGGGCATTGCCAACGGCCGGTACTTTCTCTTCGTCTGTGGCCTCGGGTTCGATGCGACCGTCACACAGTCGACGGACAAGAAGTTCAAGCGCTGGGCCGGTTTCTGGTCCCTGTTCGTCGCCACGTTCCAAAACGTCGTCACCCACCGGCCCTTTGCCCTGCGCATCCAGATCCGCGACCAGCACGGCAACGAACAACAACTGAAACGACTGGCCCATCAGGTGATGATTTCCAACACGGAGACGTATGGGACCGGGTTCAAAGTCGCCACGGGGGCCAAATTCGATGATGGCGTGCTGGAGCTGCTGATCATCCGCGGGCGCAGCATGTGGGAGTTCTTCTGGCGGACCGCCCGGATCCTGCTCTGGCCTTTTTCGAACAACAAACTGGATCTGGAACATTTCCCGGTGACCAACCTCTACGTGCGCAGCCGCCGGCCGGTGCCGGTGCAACTGGACGGAGACGCCCACGGCACGACACCGGTCGAGATCGGCATCCGGCCCATGGCACTGAACATGTGGGTCCCGGAAAACTGGTCCCACCCCGCCGCCAAGTAAAATGGAAAACCGCCCCCGGGTCGGGCGTCCGAACCGGGGGGGGGTGGCATTGACGGGGCCCGTCCTGGCCCCCGACCCCGCCGCGGCGGCCACGCCCGCCAGGACAGGGGCCACCAGCACCGAACAGCTGCGGGCCCGACGCGGACGGTCGAGCTACGTCGGCGACGTGGCGGT
>JACMPN010000458.1 GCA_014377495.1 Candidatus Sericytochromatia bacterium | reverse complement strand
GGCTGGCCAAAGACGGGATCAAAGAACGGCATCTGCCAGAGCTCGTCGTCCGGGGCCACCTGCTTGGCCGATTTGGCGAAGGGGTACGTCCCGTCAAAACCGCCCACCGAGGCGAACACCTCCGGATGGGTCACAGCCGCCTGGACGGCGGCCCAACCACCGAGGGAGAACCCGTCGATGGCGGGATGCTGGCGGGCACCGACTGTGCGGAAACGTTTGTCGACCTGCGGGATCACGTCTTTGAACAGGTAATCGGCGAAACGGCCGTTACCGACGCCGGCCGCTTTCTCCGGAGCAATCCAGTTCGTCAGGATGGCGGGCCACTGCCCGTCGTCACTGCCCAAACCGGGAAAGACAAAAATCAGATCACCCACGGTGCCGGCACGGCGCAGGGACTCATACACGGAAACGGCCGTCCGGCCCCGCCGACTGTCGTCCTGATCAGGGTTCAGCCACTCATCCATCGTGCCGCGCATCAGATACAGAGTCGGATACGGACCGCCACCGGGATAGCCGGCCGGCACGTACACCTTGAATGCCTTGGGCACACCGAGACTCGTCTGGACCAGCGTCACGGTCTCCACCCGGCCCTGGGTCGCCTGCGCCTGGCTCTCCGATATCCCCGGCCGGGACGCAACAGGCGCATGAACGGTCCAGGGCTGGCAGCCCGCGCCCCCCAGGACCAGGGTCAGTACGGCAGCACGGCGGATGGCGGATAGCCACGGGGCAATCGTATTTTTCATAAATGATCACTTTACAGATCAAAATCAGCATCGCCAAGCGACAGTCACCAACCTCTAACTCAGCGCGGCGTCGATATCGCGGTATGAGGTGGAACTGGAGCGGATCCGTCAAGGCTCGGTATGCGGCATATCCGGACACACCCGTGCAGCCGGCGCCCCGCCGCAGCGCCCCCCAGCGGGTCCCCTGATGCGGGGTGGCGATGGTCACGCACCGGTCGGCATAGGACCATCGGGCCGTTCAAGGTGGGACCGGCTGACCAGCCGAATGCCCGTTTCACGGAGGATCTCCCGGACCCGGGCCGGCAGTTTGACCGCCTGCGGGGCCGTGGCGCCCGTATTGGGAAACAGGTTGATCCCTTGTACCGGCCAGCCCCGCTCCCGTAGATGGTCGTCAATCCCGCCCATGAAGCAGTCGCTCGGCTCCAGATAGCCCTGCCCGAGCAGCACAGGGATCTTGGTGGGTCCGACGGGGGCGGAGGGCCCATCGGCCGCGCCTTGGACTTGGGTAGCGACCGAGTGCGGCCACGCGCCGAAGGGCAGTTCAGCCCCCTGGACCGTCAGACCCAAAGCCGACGCCGCATGTCCGCACACCCGCCGAAGCATGTTTTCATTTCCTGCAAAATATGTGCGACATTCGGCCGCAAACCGTTGCCTGAAGACAGTTTAGCCAATGGTGTCAGTTCAGACAACGGGGCGACCAGGGAACTGCAAACGGGGGCTCCGGTTGCACCTCCGCAGGAGTTGGCCGACACTACGCATACGACAAAGCGAATCCACCCACGCCCGACCACCGCCCAATTGAGCGGAGACTGGAGACCTGGGATCATCACTAAGGAGCGTACATGGCCAAGCGTGCCCTGCAAAAAGTAAACCCAGTCCGAGCGCTGAAGGCGCGTATCAAGGAGCAAGGCAAGATGGCAGCGGTAGCCGCCATCGTCAATGCCGCCGCAGCCGCAGCGGAAGCCGCCGTCGCCGAAGCCAAGGCTGAAGAGGCCAAGGGGGCAGCGGCACCCGCCGAAGCACGCCGGGCTGAGGCCAACAAGCCGGCCCCCTCGCCTTACCCGACGAGCACCACCGAGTCCGGCCTGCGGATC
>JACMPN010000457.1 GCA_014377495.1 Candidatus Sericytochromatia bacterium | reverse complement strand
GACGACGACCGGTACAAAAAAGTCTACTGGAGCGAAATTCCCGGCAAGTACTTCACCGGCGACGGGGCCCGCCAGGACAAAGACGGCTATTTCTGGATCCTGGGCCGGGTCGATGATGTGCTCAATGTCTCGGGCCACCGGCTGAGCACCATGGAAGTCGAAAGCGCCCTCGCCAGCCATGAGGCCGTCAGCGAGGCGGGCGTCGTCGGTCGGCCGGATGACATCAAGGGCGAAGCAATTTCCGCATTCGTCACCCTGGAGCAGGGCTATGAGGCCGGTCCTGGGCTGAAAGACGAGTTGAAAGCCCACGTGGTCAAGGAGATCGGGGCTCTGGCCCGGCCGGACGACATCCGGTTCACGGACTCGTTGCCCAAAACCCGCAGTGGCAAGATCATGCGGCGCCTGTTGCGGGACATCGCAGCGGGCCGGGAGTCGGCGGGCGACACATCGACGCTGGAGGATTTGTCCGTGATGGCGAAACTGCGCGAAGAGGCCGAGTAGCACTGCCAACCCGGCAAGCCCACACGACCGGATGACGACCGGAGGACTGCGCTGCGGTGCCTGCCGCTGCCGGGACGTTGCTAGAAGATACTGGTGTCCTTTTTGAGAATCTTGCCGTCATTGCGGACTCGCATTTCGTAGTTGGTGCCATCCGCTTCCTCCCATTCGATGTCGTAGACGACTCGGTTGTTCTTGGTCGTCTTGGAAATCGCTTCGATCTTGTGCTTGCCGACCTCTCGTTTGACGGTCTGCTGTGCGGGCTGCGGCAGTTGCTCCATCTTGACTTTGTCCGCTGCCAACGCCGGGCCGGCGAAAGCGGCGGACAACGTCACGCCCATGGCGACCAGAATCTTTGACACTCGCGACATGCAGCACCTCCTCACCGGATAACCGTCCACTCATGCCACAAGATGCCGGTGACCGGCATCGTCCGGGATGGACAAAGGGGTCATAACAGGCGGCCCGCCGCCATCCTGGCAGCCGACCCCGATGGCGGGCAGGTGCAACGCTGCGATGATGGCGTCGGTGGGGAATCGCCGGAGGCCACGTCGGCAGGGGCGGCATTTCCCAATTATGGCGAAACGACGCATCGGGGCGGAATAATGCGCCGGCATGCGGACCTGATTGACCGAGGTGCCCCTTGAATTCACCCGGTCCAACGACACCGGTCGGGACTTCGCGTTTTGAACTACCTGCTGGACACCTGTGTCATCGCCGAAGTGATCCGACCCGCACCCGCACTTGTGGTCGGGCAGTGGCTCGACGCCCGGGATGAGACAAACCTGCTCCTGAGTGTGGTCACGCTCGGCGAAATGCAAAAGGGCATCAGCAAGCTTGCCGATGGTGACAAGACGCGTCGATTGCAAACCTGGATCGCGCAGGATCTGGCAGAACGTTTTGCAGGTCGGATCCTGGGCAGCGACTCGGAAATCGTCGGCACCTGGGGCTGCTTGCAGGGTGAAGCGGAACGGCAGAGGCAGCCGCTACCGGTCATCGACACCCTGCTCGCTGCGACGGCCACTGCCCACAACCGCCCCTTGTGACCCGCAACACCGGTGATTTTGCGCCCTGTCCGATTCGGCTGTTCAATCCATGCTCGACGTGACTCGGGTAAAGTGCCCCTATGACCGCACTCCTCATCCGCCCCGTCGCACCTGCTGACACCCACGCCGTCCTGACCGTGCTGCATGCCGCCCATGCCGCTAATTTGGCAAACGGCTTCAATTTCACGGCAGCGACGATCACCAACGCCGACCTGCTGCCCCGTCTAAATCCCGCCCATTTCCACGTCGCCGTTTCTGCCGGGCGGCTGGTCGGCACGATCGAAGTCAAACCGGCCGAGTTGCTCCGCCAATGGGGCTTTTATCTGCTGGCGGTCGCACCCGAGGCCGCCGGACTGGGCGTCGGCAAAAAGCTGATCCGTTACGCCGAGACAATGGCAACTGCAGCGGGTGCCACCGAGATGACGCTCGACACGCCCGAAGGCCATGGCTGGCTGCCGGCTTTCTATGCCGGGTTGGGTTATCGGCAGGTCGGTACCCAACAGTTCGACGGCAAACATTACCGCTCGATCATGATGACCAAGGCACTTGCCAGCCAGGCCCTCTGCGCCGGTGCGCCCGCAACCTGAACGGCCTTCTCGTTTTCCGAGCCCTGACTGACTAGAGCTTGTTAGAGCATTGGTTGAGGGAGCGCCGAGCGCCCGCCCTCTTCGAAAGACGAGGTAATGTTAAGCAATGTTCCCAGCATGGGCGACTCATTTATCTGGACTGCGGCTCAAATCGCCAGCCCCTGCCGCCGCAAATCCCCACAAATGGCGTCCACCAGCAGCACGCAGCCACTTTGCCGTTAGAAGTGCCCGCCAGGGACCTGGTGAGGTGCCGGGCCAGGGCAAAGGCAACCAACAACCCCATACTGTGTCCGAAAAAGGCAATCGGCAGGTCCGGCCACGCCACCAGCGCAGCTCGCGGCACCGGCCCCTATCCTGCACTAAAAATACAG
>JACMPN010000456.1 GCA_014377495.1 Candidatus Sericytochromatia bacterium | reverse complement strand
GGCAAGCCGTTCGTTGCCTGGCACCGGCCAAGAATCGGTCGAGACGATTACCATCGACGACTACGTCGCCTCCACCGGCCTCAGCAAGGTCGACTTCATCAAAATGGATGTAGAAGGTGGCGAGTTGCAGGCCTTAAAAGGCGCTGAGCAAACCATTCGCCAACATCGTCCCAAGCTCGCCATCTCCGTATACCACCAACCGCAGGATCTCTTCGAAATCCCCGGGTGGATCACCCGGGTTTGCCCTGAGTACCGGCTGCATCTGGATCACTACACCCTTTTCGCCGAAGAGACCGTGCTCTACGCCTCAACCCGAGGGAACATGTGAGCGGAAGCGGGCAACGCCGCATGTTCGCCGGCGGCCGGGCGCCGGGTCAACGGTCGTCCGGTGGCGCCACAAGCGACGGTTGATCAAAGACAGCAGCCACTTGGGCCGGAGTAGGAAAATCGGCCGTCACCAAGGCCGCTTGGGGCTGATAGGTGAATGGGTTGGGAAACGACCGCGCCTGAAACGTCGGCTCAGCGAGATTGTTGAAACGAAACTGGCAGGACCAGCGGATCGCATCGGAGGTATTGGTGCCGGAGCGATGCACCAGAAACGCCGAGAACACAAGGACGTCGCCAGCCTCCATGGCCATGGATTTGAATCGGCTGTCATCAATGGCCGTGGCGATCTTGCCGAAGTAAGAAAAAGCCTCGGTGTCCAGCAGCCCCCGTCGGTGGCTGCCCGGAATAACTTCCAGTGCGCCCAATGACCGATCACAATCGACCAACGGTAGCCATACCGTCACGGCATCCAGGGAGCCCTGGCCGGTGCGCCAATCCTGATGCTGACCCAGACGCCAGTACTCTTCCCGTTGGGCCAATCGGGGGTGATGAAAATAGAGCTGGGGGCGACTGCTCATGATGGGCCATTCCAATTGGAGGGCGTGAACCATAGCCAGGATTCGGGAGTCCGTCGCCAACTGGTGCAGGGCGTCGCACTGCTGCGCTTGGCGGGCACAAGCGATAAAGCGGTCTGGATCCTCGGCAAAAAAGGCGAACAATGCGCTTTCGAAGTCCGGTTCGTCGGCAATCCGACAGGCCTCTGCCACCGTACGACCCATCCCTAGCGCAAAGGTGCCCATGGCCTGTGTCCGGATCCGTTGGACGTCCGCCGGTGGCAAAAAGCCGCGCAAAACGGCATAGCCTGCCGCGTTATAAGCGGCAGTCACGGTCCCTAGGTCACTGTGCGTCATTGTGGGCCACGGTGTAATCGATGGTCATGCCACTGCCCAATCTGTTCCCCGGGCTAGACTCTCGGCCAGTCTGGACTGGCGACTCCGTCCCGTGAAACAATAGCTTCTGGTGCCGTAAGGCGGGCGGATCGCGAAGTTCGCCTGACGACCCAGTCGGGCCTCCGTCGGCCCATCACCCTGCCGGTACCGCCTGCGAGGATCGACCCATGCAAAAGTATAGCGAACAGCTCGAGGAACAGGGTTATTGCCTGATCCCGAAGGTCTACCCACCTGAACAGGTGGCCCGGGCCCTGGAGTTGGTCACGACGTGGCATGAACAGACTCGCGATCGGATCGGTCAAAATCTGTCCCGCCTGTTCCGCGACCAGGCGACCGTATTCAATCTGCAGAATAAGGACCTATTTTTCATCCGGATGCTTCTGGAGCCGACCATGGTTTCAGATTTGATGCGCCAATGCCTGAACGACCAGTGGTACACCCAGATCCCGGCCAGCGACGCCAACTATATCCTGCGCGTGTTTTCGGCTCGGAGCAGCCAGGGGGCCTTGCCCCTGCATATCGATTCTTTTATCCCTTACCAGGGCCGGTTCCCCCTGGCCATGCAGGTCTCCGTGGCCCTGGAAGATCAGACGGCTACAAACGGTGGGGCGATCGTCGTGCCTGGCTCCCACCAATGGGGTGAGTTCGCCGATCCGCAGCGATTGGCAGAAGCGATCAGTCTGGAAGCCAAAGCCGGCGACGTGATTATCTGGGACGGCCGGCTCTGGCATGGCACGACGGCCAACACTACAACGGGAACTCGCTGGTCCCTGATCGCCACGTTCGAACGTTGGTGGATGAAGCAGCATTTCAACATTACAAAAAATCTGCCGGGCCCAATCTTCGACGCCTTGTCGCTTTCTGAAAAAGCGATTCTTGGCTACTGTTCGATCCCGATGGACGACGAAACCGACGGTGCCGACCTGAAGCATGGCTATGGCGCCATCCAGGACAGTGTGGAGGACTACCGGTGATGCCTGTCGCCCGCCGTAGGGGTGGCGGATGAACTGGGCCAAAATGGGAGTGATCTTCCAAACCGCCCGCCAGCATCCCTGGATGGCGTCCCATGCCCAGATCCCGGTGGTCGTCCCGCACGGCGACGATGCGTTGCGCGTGTTTCTCAGCGTCCGGGACGACCAGGGACGGGCCAGCCCGACCTATATCGACGTTGCGGCGGCGGATCCTCGTCAGGTCCGCTACGTGCATGACCAGCCCCTCCTGCCGTTGGGAGCGACCGGCACCTTTGATGATTCTGGGATCATGCCGTTTTGCGCTGTGCCCGATGGCGACCGTCTGAAGTTGTACTACGTCGGTTGGACCCGTGGCGGGACGGTTCCGTATCATCAGGCGATTGGCCTGGCCGTCAGCGAGGATGGCGGCAGCACGTTCCGCAAACACGCGACCGGTCCGGTCTTCGATCGCTCCGTTTTGGAGCCTTACTTTGTGACCGCACCCTGGGTCCTGCGGGAGGGCGACCGTTGGCGGATGTGGTACGTCTCATGCACGTCCTGGACCGAGCAGGACGGCCGCTTGGAGCCGGCCTACCACATCCGATATGCCGAGTCGGCCGATGGTTACGGGTGGCAGCCGTCGGGTCGGGTGTGCGTCGATTACGATGATTGCAGCGATGCGCTGGCCCGACCTTACGTCTACCGGGACGGCCACGGCTACCACATGATTTTTTCGTACCGGCGCCTGCGGGCGTTTCGTACCGACCGCGCCAACAGCTACCATTTGGGCTACGCACATTCCCAGGATGGCTTGAGCTGGCAGCGGCGGGACAGCGACCTGGGTTTGTCGCTCTCTGATACGGGCTGGGATTCCGAAATGATGGCGTACGCACAGGGGATCGAGCACCACGGAGAGCGCTTCCTCTTTTACAACGGCAACGGATTTGGCCGTTCGGGGGTCGGTTACGCAAGGACCGCCGCTGCCGGCAATGCGCCATGACCGTTGGGGATGTCGAAGGGTGCGATTTGTGCGGGTCGCCGGCTTTTAAGACGGTCATCCACACCCGTAGCGGGCGCTCGTTGCGCTCGGACTTTCAGGTCCTGACGGAAGATCTGGTCAAATACGAGTGTGACCGCTGTGGCCTCGTGCGGAACGGCAGCCGCCTCGATCCGACAGCGATCAGCGCCACCTATGCCGACGAGTACCAATTGATTGATCAAGATGTTTTCTACACGGTAAACGGATCGGTCAGCCGGGCGGCGGTCTTTGCTGAGCACATCGCCGCTGCCTGCCAACAAACCGGCAGGGAGCCTCTGGGCCGTTTCCTGGAAATCGGCGCCAGCCACGGTGGTCTGCTGACGGAAATGGGACGTCGGTTTCCGAATGCCCGTTTCGAGGGTCTGGAACTGAACCACCGGGTGGCCGCCGGAGCCCGTCAGACTGGCCATACCATTTATGACCACCCGCTGGAAACGTTGGACGTCGGCCTGTTTGACGGGATGATCGCCATTGCCGTGTTGGAACACACCATCTCGCCGACGGCGTTTCTGCGTGACCTGCATCGGCGCACCAAACCCGGCGGTCTGGTCATCCTCAGCCAGCCAACCCAAGATATCGACAGCCATGATATCTGCTTTGCCGATCACCTCTATCATTTCGGGACGGGGCACCTGCACGCCTATGCCCAGAAATGCGGTTTCACCGAGGTCCTGACCGTCATTGGGCTGACTCAGGTGCCTAGCTACAGCCTGCATCTCCTGCTGGCCGAGGATGTGCCACAGACCTATGAATGGCCAGGCCCGCCACAACGCTCGCGGTGTGTGGCCTCGTTTCAACAAATAGAATCTGACCTGACAAAACTTGGCCGGACCTTGACGCGTTTGGTGCAAGGGGAGCGACGAGTGGCGGTATTTGGGGTGCGAGAGTTTTTTGCCGTGGCCAACGCCTATTCACGGTTGGCCGCATTTCCGATCGTGTGTGGCCTCGACGACTATCCGGAACATGTGGCGGACAAAATTTACCCGTTTCCCATCGTGCGCCCGGAGGAGGCGGCGGCTTTCGGGATCACCGATGTCTTACTCACGATGAATAAGGTCCATTACCCGATTGCGATCGCTCGGTTGCAGCAATTGGGTTTAGCGGGCCATGAGGTGTTTCACTAGTAGTCGGGCGCCAAGGCCATGGGACCGGGCGCAGGTCATGCAGCGAGACTCAATAGGTGGTGGAGTGACGCTACCAGGTCCGGCGAAGGCCCGACCACCACCGGCACCTCCAACGTCGTGGCCAGAACCTGGAGGCTTGCGTCGTCCGGACCAGCAATCAGGGCCGACATCGCCCCGACTATGGCGAGTCCCTCGAAGCGGATCCCCGCCCGGGCCAACAGCGTCAATGCCGGCAGGTCACCCGCCACGGAGCCGACGACACGGCGCATCAGGGCACCGACATCATCGACCGCCATCACCTCCGTGTCACAGGCGACCACAAGACAGCAATCATCCCCCGAGCGGCAGTTTTGCAGATAGGTCCGGATGACCTGTTCCAAGTCGGCAACAGATTCCGGCTTGGCCCAGACCAACCAATGGTGCCCCTTTTGGGTGGGCAGGGTCTGGCGTTGCGGGAGTGGCGGGTCGCCCCAAGGGAGATAGCGCCTTCTCGGCCCCATCAGGTGAGCGCGGATCTGGTCTGCCAACGGCTGATCGGCGTGCAGACCCGCAATCCCATGATCGGATCGCCCATCGGGCCAGAGAAAGACAGGGGCCGGATCGCATTCCAACAGGGCGAGGGACTGTTCGTCTTGCAGGAGGACGACGTCGGCCGCATTGGGCCGAAACGGTCCACCGACCGTCACGTGGCATCCCTCGATCGCCAGGAGGCGGGTGACCATCTCCGATGGCGACACGGCAAAGATCCGCACGGAAACTGGGTGACCCAATAACGCACGCAGACCGGCATCCTCGGGCCTCAAGGCTGCAGCCAACTCCCAGACACGCTGTGCCGCTTTGTGGAACTGAAGGGCCGCCAAATGGTGCCCGAGGTTGAGAAGCGTGATTGGATCGTGGCTCTGGATGGCATAGGCCTCCATCCAGTGATCGCCGGCAGCCTCTGCATCACCAGCCTGCCAGGCCACCCAGCCACGCATCGAAGCACTGACGGCTTGCCATGCCTGCTGTGGTTGCCACACTGGCGGGAGAGTCAGGCGCCAGGCACGGCGGGCCTCGACGAGGTGATCGTGCAACATGCCCTGCCAGGCTGCCGCCAACGGCTCGATCGCATCCTCACCGACCGTTGTGCCTGGCTGCAGTTGATTCGCCTCGTCGAACCGATTGACTTTGGCGAGCAGGCACACCAGGTCCGACCGGCTGGCCATATCTTCTGGCGCTATTGCCAGCGCCTGGCGCAGTTGCATGATCGCCAGTTCCCACAGAATGCCCGGGTGGCTGGCGGACGCATAGCGTTCGGCGAGAAAGCCGGCTCTCTCCCGGAAATCGCTTGCAGCCATGCGATTGGCAGGGGGCGTGGCTAAACAGTGCTCGAGTGCCGTCGGATTAAACAATTCCCACAGCCGTTGTACACGGGGAAGCTGTGAACTGGACTTGCCGTGCAGACGGTAGCCGATCAGGGCCTCCGTATCAAAGTGAAAGGTCCCGTGGAGCGACAGCCACAGCCAATGGTGGTAATCCGCCGAATAGAGAAATGAGGAATCGGCCCCGTTATCCCGCAGGTAATCGTCCCTGCGCAGCATGACAGTAGGACCGGGCACGCAGTTGCCGGCACAGAGTGCCAATAGCGGATTGTCACCGAATGCCGGCGCCCCGCCCTTGGACATCTCGGGCAACGGATTGCCCGCCTCGTCGATCAGCCAGACTGGGCTGCAGGCGAGGACCAGATCGGGATCGGCGGCAAATGCGGCCAATTGCCGCTTAAGTTTGTCCGGATGCCAGATCGACCCATCCGTTGTCGAACAGATCAACGGGCCCGCCGCCGCCTGCACGAGTTGAAAATAGGCCCGGTTCAACACCAATGGGTCGCCATGGCTGCGGGTCCCATGCAGGATGTGCACGCGTGGATCGGCGAGGCTCTCGACATAGCTGCAGGTGTCGTCGTCGCAGCCATCATCCCAAATCAGCAGTTCCCAG
>JACMPN010000455.1 GCA_014377495.1 Candidatus Sericytochromatia bacterium | reverse complement strand
TCGCATCCTATTGACCCATGCCGGTGCTGACGGTGGTCGCCACATCGGCTATCGGCCGGGGCCCGCGACCACCAGGGCCGCCCATGCCCATCCGGCCGCCGGGGCCCCCGTGACCGTCAGGTCTACCATGACCGCCCTGCGCCACCGCCGTGAGCTGGGTCCGCTGTTCCCTGGTCAGACTGGCGAAGGCTGTGACGAGGCCATCGAAGGCGGGGGCCACGTCCGCCGGGGGCTGCAAGGCCGCCTTCAGCGCCGCCTGGTCACCCGTCCGCATATAAGCCGCCACCGCAGCGCCCCGATCCACAATCGGCGGCTGGCCTGCCGGCTTGGCCGCTTCGAACAGCGCCTTCTGGGCATCGGTCAAAGTCAGCTTGCCGATGGGGAAGGGCCCGAACGGGCTGCCACCCGGCGGGGGCGCCATGCCGACATGGGGCGGTTTGCCGGCGGGAGGAGCCATGCCGGCAGCAGAGGTCCCACTTGGCGGGGCCGCAGGCTTGGGCAGATTGGCGACGATGTCACGCTGCTCGGCCGTCAGGACGTCCCGGATTTCGGCGAGCATAGTCACTTCCTGGGTCAGACGGGTCCCGTCATCCGTCGGACGGGCGGCATGCATGGCCGCCAGCGCCACCTTCAATGCCGACTGGTCCACCGTGTCGGCGGTCATCAGGGCATTCAGCGAATCCCGTTGGGCGTCACGACCGGTCGCGTCCCCGGTCGGCTTGGCCGCGGGGCGGTACTTGTCCTGGATCGCTTTCAAAGAAGTCTTTTGAGCGTCCGTCAAGCTGAGCGAGGCATCCAGGAAGGGGCAGCCATCCGGCCCCATGCCCTGCAGACCACCGATGCCGTGGGCCTGGCGGTCGCCTTTGGCTGTGGCGCCCACGGCGGTCCGGGCGCCACGGGTCCCCGTTGCCTGGAGCGCCCCGAAGGTGCCGTCGAGTGCCGTGCCGCAACCGGCAACCAGACCAACCAACGCCGTGAGCAGGATGGCCGAACGAACCGAACGCTTGGACTGCATGTGAGCCTCCTTCAGTGAGGGGTGATGTCGCTTGTCATCCTCGAGCGTATGCGGCGAATGTGACGGCAGTTTGACGGATGCCGTCACAATTCAACATCAAGCAAACGACTGCCAAGGCCCTGACCCCGGGTCACGCAATTTTGTTGCTGTCAGCGGGTTTCCGGAACCGGTACGGCCCATCAGGTGGCACAGGATCGTGTTTGACATCACACGTCCGCCTGCGTACGCTGACCTACGCCAAACAGCCGCCCGGTCTGCATTTTCGGCAACCTGCGGCGGCGTCGCCGGCTTCTTGAAAGGACACTCACCCATGGAACACTTCGCCAAGACCGGCCCGCTGCACACCGCCTCTTATAGCCGCATCAGCGACGGCCTGAGCGCCGTGATCGACACGGGCAGCCCGGCCCAGGCCATGGCCCGCACGTCGGTCGCCATCGAGCGCCGTGGTTCGCGGCTGATCGGCATCAGCCTGCTGCCGGGTGCCGCTGATGCCGCCTTCGGCCTCGTCGGTCACGATCCCGGCTTTCGCGCCCACCTGGCCTGGCTCACTGCCGGGGTTGTCTAAAGCAACCGTGCCGCTTTGCCAGTGAGCGAACCTTTTAGCCCCGCCCTCACACGACCTGTGAGGGCGGGGCTTTTTTGATGGTCGCTTTACAGGCAGCACCGTGACATACGAAGGCGCTTCCCTGACGGCGAGCGGGATACGCTCCCGTCCGGCAGCGGTTCTTTGTGCAGGATGGTGAAGTTACTGATGGCGAATTTGGCCATTGGAATATGGTCGACCGCAGGCCACGGGCGCAGACTGGCGGGACGCTAGCTTATGGAAGGCGCCACGGTGCCGGTTTGATCTTCCTGCCGACCACAACCGTCCCTGCCCACCTGTCGTCCATCACCCCCACTGTCACCTGACGGTCGTCCATGTAGCAGACACCGCACGGGCGGAGCCCCGGCCCCTGGGAGGCCTGCATGGGCCCGCCCCGCAATCCCCCCCGCATGACGCCAGTGCCCCGATGCATGCCATTGTCCCGCCAAGGAGCCTCCATGTCCCTTGCACCCCACGTCCAACGCCTGGCAGCGAGTGCTCGGTTCTCCCGGGCCGTGGCCACGGCGACGTTGCTGGCCGTGCTGGCAGGTTGCCCATCCACCGTGCCAACCGCCACCGGCCCCGGCCAGAAAAATGGCGGCCCACGGCTCGCTGCCGAGCCCTTCTCGCTCAACGGTTTCAGCCGGTTTTCCCAACAGCTGGCCATCATCCGGGTCAACCTCGTCACAGGTGATCGGCCGCCCCTTGCCCCGCTCAAGATCAAGGCCGGCCTCTCGGTGACGGCTTTCCGCATCAAGAGCGATCCGGACCCCACCCCGACCCCGACTGCCACGGCGACGCCGACGCCGACAGCCACGCCGACGCCGACGCCGACAGCCACTGCCGATCCGGCCCCGCCCCCGACCCCGACGCCCACGCCCACGCCCCCGGCGCCCCCCACGGCGACGCCGACGCCCGCGCCGACACCTGAGCCGACCGGGACGCCCACGCCGACACCCACGCCCACGCCGACACCCGAGCCGACCGGGACGCCCGAGCCCGAGGCAGACGAGTCGCCGTCACCCACACCCGAGCCCACGGCAGTGCCTTCCCGCAGCCCCTCACCGAGCGTCGTGGCCAGTGAGCCAGCCCCACATCCGCGGCTGGCCGCTATGGTCACGGCGTTTGTGCCACTCCCCGCGGCCACCGAAACCGCCAGTATCGATGCGGACGGCCGCCGACAGGGAACGTATGACGAGGATGGCGACGGTATCCCCGAACATACCTACGTCCAGTCGCCCCTCACCACGGAACGCCTGGCCAATGGCGGCACACAGACCAGCCAGCACGTCGAGGAGACCCTGGGGGGGCAGTCGGTGACCTTTGAGATCCGCCGGACACGGGACGCCGATGGCACGTTAGTGGCGACCGACGTCGTCTGGAACGAACGGACCCGGGAGCCCATCCAGCTCAGTCTGACCAAGACGGGCATGACGGCGGACTTCGGTACCGGCGTCGCGATCACCACGACGGAGGCGCGGGTGGACAGCAAAGGGATGCTGACCAGTGACGGCACGATCACCGTGACCAAACGCCCCAGTGCCACGACCCAGAGCTTCCGGACACAACAGACCATTGCCTTTGCGTGGATGCAGCCCCTGTATGACCTGCTCGTCCCCCTGTTCGGTGCCAAAAACCCACAGGTGCAGCGTTTCCCGTTCACGATGATCGCCCCGGGGGCCTTGCAGGCCCAGCTCAATCCGAGCGTCCTGCTGATCATCGCCCCGGAAAAACAGGTGGTGGTCACCCAACCGCTGGCAGGCCCGGCGACGAGTCAGGTCCTGCCGATGGCAGGTGCCTCGCCATCGCCGCACCCGTGATTGGCGAGTCCGGTCGGTCCCCGTCCTGGCAGGCCTGGCAACTGCGCCTCCTCCTCGCCAACCGCGCCATCCTGCCCACCTCCCATGCGGCGAGGCCCATGGCGCACTTCGGACAGGCACGACAGATCCGGACGGTGAGGCACACCAAGGCAGACGGTCGGCCGAACCGATGGTGGACGCTGGCGGTCATGGGTCTGTTCGTGATCCTCGGTGGGCCGTTGACGGGACTGTTCGGATACGGCCTGAGCCTGGTCGGTTGGTCGGGGCGTCCGGCTTTCCTGCTGATCCCCTACGCCAGTCTCTGGCTGATCACGGTCTGGCGTTGGCGCCACAACTGGCGCAAGGCGGCCATCGTGACGGTCGCCGCCTTGGCCGGCCTGGCGGAGATGGTGCTCTTTTTCCTCTGGCTGGCCGCACAACTCGCCGACGGCGCCTGACGGCACGGGACTCACCGGCCGGCTTGGGCGATCCGCCGCTCAGACCGGCGTCGGGGCCAGGTAGACGGCGTTACCATTGATGGCCTGCCATGCTCTGTTGAATGGGGTACCGGGCACGGTCCGGATGCCGCCATACACCAGTGACCGCCCCGGATCGCTGATATGCACCCCGGCGACATCGATGGCGGTGACGAGGACATAATGCCCGGCACTGCGGTAGGAGGGATCGAACAGTCCGGGCTTGACGCAGCAGATTCCCATGCCACCCGCCTGCACGCAGGCAGTCAGGGCCGCCATCGAGCTGTGGCGGGCGGGCGTGGCGACAAAGCCGTAATGTTGCGCCCCTTTGGCCAACTGCTCCACACTGGTGGCTTCGCCCGCATCCACCCGGCCCGTCGCTTCCAGACGCACGGTCTGTACCAGCCGGCTGGCCGTCGCCGGTGAGCCGGTCAGCCTGCCGAACGCCATGGCCGCCATCACCACGCAGGACGGACCACAGTTGCCGTTGTTACCGGCGGGCTCGCGCAGGTTGCACTCGGACCGAAACTGGGTGACGAAGTACCGATAGGGATCCGTCATCACGGCAGTGGATCGGTGCTTGTCAGAGTCCGTGCCGGTCGCCGGCGCAGGAGATACCGGGGGTGACGTCGTGACCCGTGCCGGCGCCGTATGGCCGACCTGAGGCCAGCAAATGGCCAGGACGAGCATGACCGACCACAGATGTTGGGGCCGGACCGGGCCATGCCCTGCGACCTGGCTAAAACGGTGTGGCATGCGATGTCCCTGCGTTGATAAGGCTACATACAGTCAAACGGTGACCACTCCGCTGAGCCACAGGCCGGCGGGAGGCCGGTTGGGGGCGCGTCGTTTCGTTGGCCCGCAGTGCCGCCCGGCATCTGCAGCGGGACGGGTATCACCCATGATGGGCGCTTTGCAGATCGTACGCTAGCGCCTGGGTTAAAGCACTGGTAAGGCGGAAATTAGTTCAAGTTAGGGTCGTCGACGCACGCAGAGGTGTCGGCACAAGATGAAGGCAGTCCCCATCTCTGACATCAAAGTGGGCGTCACCGCTGCGGCTGATCATGTGCGGGCCAGCAAGGACTACACTCCCGCCCGTGTCGGGACCGGTGTCACCGGTGCTGCGACCGCCAAGGACCAGAGCCGCAAAAACAAAAAGGACGACCTGGTCCTCGTCGCCGGCCCGGACGTCTACCGGCTGTCTGCCAGTAAACTCTCGTCTCCCAGAGGCAAGATGCCTGCCGTCGACGAAATGATGACCGTGTTCGATGCCACGGGCAAAGAAGTCCAGGGGGTCGTCGTCCACGTCGATCATGATCGCTCCCAGAGGGGCCGGGGCTCCGCCAAAGGCGTGGGGGGCGGGATCGAAGTGACCCAGTTCATCTTCAGCCATCTCATCAAGGCCCTTAGCAGCAACTAGCGCCGTTCCCACCAACGGACCATGACCCCGGACACTGTGTCCGGGGTCATGGTCCGTTTACGGGGCAGCAATCGGCGCGATTGCCCGACAGCGATCAGGCAATACCCACCCACGCGGCCCGACGTCGCGCCGCGTGGGTGGGTATTGCCACGGCAAACCAGGCCCATGGCGGTATCTGTTCGCCTGGTATCGACAACCTCGCACCAAAGATCCGGACTCAAGGCATCGCTGCCTAGGGCGAGTAGGGTTTTTACAAAAATCGTGATTATATTTAAATTTTGCTTACTCTGTCCTGCATTTCGAGCAATTTACAAAAATTCCGCAATGTTCACGCATAGTGTTGTTGCGTTCATGAAAAGTGATATATTGATTAGACGAGTTCATGAAGCTTGTTCCAAGGATCGTGAAAGAAAGGAAACCGAGATGCGAAATCATATGACAGCGATTTTCGACACACGGGAGACCGCCGAACGGGTGATTACCGAATTGCGCACGATCGGCATTTCCGATCGTGACATCTCGATCGTTGCCCGGCATACCGACAATAGGCAAAGCACGGACACTGGTGAATCGACCGGGGTCACGACTGGCAAAGGTCTGGCCGCAGGTGCCGGACTTGGGGCGCTGTTCGGCTTGGCCGCAGCGTTTATTCCAGGCGTTGGACCCTTTATCGCAGCCGGTGCCTTGGCCACTGCCCTCGGGACCGCTGGGGCGAGCGCCGTTGCCGGCGCCGTGCTAGGCGGCACAGCGGGGGCGATGAGCGGCGCCCTCACCAACGCCGGATTTCCGGAAAAAGAATCCCGCTATTATGGCGAGGAACTCGAACGGGGTGGTGTCCTGGTCTCTGCTAGCCTGGAAGACTCCGCTGTATCCGCGGCGCAGGTGCATGAGGTATTTAACCGGCACTCCGGGCGCACTGCCCCTGTCAAGGTCTAAGGAGGTCGTATCCACGTAGTCTCTATCGATCCGTTCCATGAGGGCGAGACCCCGCTGCACAGCCGACACAATCATCGACGACGCCGCCTTTCCGACGCCACCAAGCGACTGACCAGCAGTGAGGCCCAGCCTGACTCATAACCACTGAGCGCCTGTCCCCTAACGGACAGGCGCTTTTCCCATGGCAAGCTGTGATGGGGTGGCGAGCCATCGCCCCAAGCCCCCTGGCCGCTGCCGAAAGGAATTGCCGACGGACTTCGACTGCCCGGCACCGGCCCTGCGCACCTGCCTCTGCCCACGCGCGCATCGGTCAGACCGACCCGACCGGCCACTGGCAGGCATTGGCCGGCTTCGAAACTTCGGGCGGTTTCGACCTGCAGTGCACGCCACCCGCCTAAAGCATCCGGCTGGCTGAGCCGAATTGGGGCCAAATCCCTGCCAGCCCGAGGACGCCACGCCGTCGCCACACCCAATCCGCCAATCGGGAATTGACAAGCTCTACTATTAGAATTAATCTAATATCATAGGTATTCCATGGATCGAATTGAACCCGTACCATCCGTCTCCGGCGATTGCCATTGCGCCCCGTGCTCCGGCAGCGCCCAAACAAAAGGAGTCTCGCCATGGCCAAGTCCCATCCCCCCAGACCTCCCTCGTCCCGTCTCGCCTGGCAGGCCCCGTCTTTGGTCGCCCTGATGTTTGGTCCTGTCGCCAATGTCGGGGCGCAGACCCTGACCACGGATGAAGGGGCCCCCCGTGCGGGATAGCCACCATTCCCAATCCACCGGCGAAAACGGCCCGACCCTGCTCCAGGGCTGGCAGTTGCTGGAGAAATTGGCCCGCTTCGGCCGGAAGCGCATCCCGGAGCCGGTCGTGCATGCCCGGGGCACTGGCGCGGAAGGCACCTCTGAGAGCTGCGGCAATTTCAAGGACCTGACCCGGGCCTCGTTTTTGGCGGCAGCCGGCAAAAAGACGTCCGTCAATCGGCCCGTCTCACCCGTGAGCAACCATAATCAAAACGGCTCGATGGCCATGGGGCACACCACCAGCGCCTCGTCTACCGCTCCGGTCGGACAATGGGCGATCAGCAGGACGGGCAACTTCGCCCAGGCAGGCGAGAGGTATCGCAACCTCTCGGTAACCGACCGGGCCCACCCGGTCCGCAACCTGAGCGGTGACCTCCAGCAGGTGACCGATGCGGCGATCCGCAACGGGATGATCGCCCACGTCTACAAAGCCGACACGGAGCACGGCACCGGCCGTCCGGCAGGTCTGCGCCTGGCGGCCTGGCGCCGACTTGAACGGCGCCGGCATCCGCCCTACACTAGAAAAATCGACAAAGAGGGAGTGCGATGAAGCCCACCTGTTTACCGATCAGCGAGATCGAAGCGCGTTTGCGGGCCGCCGGGGTCTCCCCCACGGCCCAACGCATCGCGATCTGCCAATACGTCCTCTGCGATGCCGAGCATCCCACGGCAGACGAAGTGAAGCAGTGGGTTGACGGCAATTTTCCGAAAATCAGCATGGCCACGATCTACAACACCCTGAACACCCTGACCCGTGTTGGACTGCTGACAGAGATCCACATTGCCGGCCAGGAAGTCGCCCGCTACGACTGCAACACCGATCGCCATTACCACTTCGTCGACGATGCGACAGGGGCGATCATCGATCTGGCCCCTGAGGTCGTGGACATCCGGATGCAGTTGGGCAGCGGATTTACCGTCCGTCACACGGACGTGGTCATCCGCGGGACGCTCAATTCGGCCGAGGCGTAACGGCAGCTAAGCCCGACCAGCCGGCGAGCAATTTGTCGGCAGCGGACTACTGTTGATCAGGCGTTCCCAAGCCACAACGCCGGCGGACGCGATTGAGCTGCCTGGACCAGCCGATCGGGGACCGTTTACGGATCGTTGCGTCCGGCCCGCATCAGCAAGGCCGGCCCGTCAAGCGTCTCGACGACGCCCACGTCCTTAAAGCCCGCTTTGCGGAAGCAGGCGATGGCACGGAGGTTCTCCGGTGCCGGATCGGTCTGGACCACCGTTGCCCGTGTGTCCGCATAAAGGAACGTCAGGAAAGCACGCAGCAGGCGCGTGCCACATCCCTGACCGAGACGTTCAGGCAAGCCGATGAACTGGTCGACGCCGAGGGCGCTCGGATCGGTCTCGTCGAGCCACCACCCCTCCGCCTGATGGGCCATCACCCGATACGCCTGGATGTCGGCGAAGGGTACGTCGTCTTCGCATGCCAGATACTGGACCACGCCGGCCGGTGCATCGAGGGGTAACATGTGTTGTGGTGCGAGGCGTGGCAGATAGTCCAAGCGGACTTCATCCAACGTGGGCGCAGGCTCCCACCACTCGGTCACGTGTGGACGGGAGAGCCAGTCGTGAAGCAGGTCGAAGTCCGCCTCGGCAATTGCTCGGAAGGTAATGTTCGGTTCCATGTCTCCAGTATTTACCATGCACCTGCCGGGGAACCAATCGCCCAATTTTAACGTCCCATGTAGAGTCACCGTTGGTTTAAAGGGCTCTCCGATGAATCAGCGTTACCGAGCCGCCAGTGTCGCCGTCCTGTTGATCGGGGGGCTGACTCTCCTGACCGCCTGCAAGGCAGCCACCGGGACCGCCGTGCCGTCAGCCTCGCCGAATGCAATGACACCGACGAATCCGACGACACCGGTCATTGGCGGCATGCGGTTTGTCGATCAGGCCACGGACCGCATCGGCGCCACGTCCCCCGTTCCCGACGGCATCAAGGATGGCCACTTCATCGTGACGGTGGTGCTGCCGGCAATCTCGGTGACGTCGATCGGCCTGTATGCCATCGACGCCGACGGCAACCCCTGCTGCAATGCGGCGTGGGCTTCTATCGGCGAGGGTACGGGCGTCGTCGGCGTCTACGAAAAGACGGCCACCATCGTCGACGTGAAAACCGCTGCGATCGGCCCGTTGGCCGGGACCCGCACCTTCGACATCTATGTGTCCGATACCGGCAACGCCTTCGCAGCCAAGCAGCGCTTCCAGCTGGATTTCGCCTTGGCCGACGGCACTTCGGTCAGCCGGCGGGGGATGATCAACTAGGCTCGTTGCCATGCTCGTCTGCCAGTGCACGTTTGCGCCGCCCTGGGCAGGGGATCGGACGTGCCCAGGGCCTGGCGTCACCGTCTCCGTATCGCCACCCCATCTCACGCCGCCCCCATGAGGAATGGTTGCAGGTATGTGAGTGGAGATACCCGGCAATGCGCTGGACCCTCCGCCTGAAATTGACCGGCCTGGCATATTTCGAGGCCGTGATGCTGCTGATCACCAGCCTCGTGGGCATCCTGGGCTCCGTGCAGGCCAGCCAGCGTAAGGATCGTCGCTATGACAGCCATGTGATGGGGATGACCGCGCTGGGCAATGTCCGCTGGCATGTCGCGCCCGGCCCCACCGCAGCGATCCTCAGCGTAGTCGCAACGTGCGACCAGTTGGCCGACCTGACCCAGCGCGAAGCCAGCCTGGCCAAAGATCAGGCCGGGCCTACCTCGATGTCGTCGCCAGCAAGATCCAGGAACTGCACGACACCGTGGCGGCCGGGGTGACAGCCGTCAAAGACCTGGTTGAGCAGAGCCGGCAGTTCGGCATGACCAGCCGGTGATGGCTCACGTGCGGGACAAAGCCCTGATCCGGCAAGGCCGTTTCGGGGCCGGAAGTTGGGGTGTTAAGTCGCTTTAAAAAATGGAACGATAAAGCGGATTAACACTAAATATAGAAAAATATGGCCCATTTAGGTTATGAACAGCGATCGCCGGGTAAGAAGTAATTGGAGCCCAATGCACTGACCTGAGGAGAACGACCATGGCGACCCTTCTGAAGACCACGAACCCCGTCATCGCCGGTTCGATCAACACGGCCGCCGCCGATCTCGAGACCCGGGTCAAGCAGATCCCCGACATCTTCGCCGGTTTGACCGCCGCCTCGCTGCTCTCCCAGGTGCCGGCCATGCAGGCCCGGGCCGCAGCCCACAAGTCTGCGACCGATGGCTCCCTCTACGTCCAACAGCTCAAGGGTGTCACCCGGGCTTACCGTCGTCTCGTCGCCGAGTTGGGCAGCGATGATCGCCTGGAGTCCTCCGTCGTGGTCCCCATGCTCACTAAGCTCGCAGGCGTTCTCGCCACCGCCGAAACCGCCGGCTTCGACCGCCAGGCCATTGTCAGCCAGGCCGACACGCTGACCCAGAACCTGATCAGTGCCATGGCCGTCGTCAGCCTCCTCGTCGCCTAAGCTCACCCCCACTTGATTTTCGCCCTCCGAACTTTGTCGGGGGGCATTTTCTTATACGTGAATGCCCACGACGGGGCGGTCTGTCACGACGACATAAATGCAAATTAACGCAGGCGTCACCCATTTTTCACAGATGCTCATGAGGCAGTAAGGGAGAGGGTGACACGAGAACACGCAAACGGATGACGGGCGTACTGACAGCACTTGTGAGCGGCTGCGCCGCCCTGCCGGCCTGGCTGTCTCAACGCCGCCGTCCGGAATACGACGGGCGCCAACGCCCACAGCGAATTCATCCTTGCCCCCAAGCTGCCGGTCGGTAAGGTAACCCGGCAGGCAGTGTAATTGGCCTATATGTTCGGTGACGACAGCGGCATCGGGCCGGTGGAACCGTCGGGCAGTGGATTTCACCTGCAGCAGGTGGGGTCCAGACACATCGTGGCGATGCTGGACGACGAGAGCCGGGCCGAAGTCCACAACGTCGTTTTCCGGGATGGCCCCGTCGTCGGCGATAGCCGGCTCTCCGTCATGCAGGCCGACAACGATCCCAAACCAACCATTCGCCCGACAGCTCACCTGCGCCTGGCGTGACGGAAGTCCAGACCTTTGACCGAACCCTCATCCCCTTGCTGGCATTGGCCTTGCGCCGGGGCCTAAAAGGCCGACAGGTCGACCTGACTCATTTCCTCAGCTACCTGATATCAAATGCCGAAGCCCTGTACGAGCTGCGCAGCGTCACCCGTTTGGCGTTCGCCAGCGAAATCCCGATCGTGTATACCCAGGAGAGCGTCCTCGGGATGACCCGCATCCCCTCGTCGAAGCGGAAGAGCATGACCCGATCGAATCCCATGATCTCGCGCAAGTCGTCCACTGCGGCGGTACAGAGCGATGGCAACGAAGCAGCCGCCGCCAAGTGATCGAGCACATGGCCGACGGATGCGGTGGGGCCGGAGTTGCGCAGGACGCCCGGTTCCAGCTCCAAAACCGACACCCCGTCATGCCGATGCACAGCGTTTTCGTCCGCTGAGAGGGGGACAGAGCGGCTTGAACGTCGAGGCTTTGGGCCAAGCCAAAGAGTTCGCCGAGCGGCCGTCCAAAGAGGCTCTCGGGGCTCAAGCCAAAAAAACTCAGCGGTGTTTGCACTAATCTGCAATACGGTGAGCTGCGGCTCCGGCAGGACCAGCAGGACCCCGTGGGGCTGGATGGCGCCAGGAATGCGGATCGGCTCAGTGTCGCACGTGATGTGGTGGACCCCGTCCTGGAACCGCCTCATACCAGCGCCCCCATCCCCGATTGGGGGGAAGCCCGTATAGAAGGGAATGCCGGCGATCGCTTCTGAGTCGAAGCCGAAGGTGCGCAGATCACGGGTCAGCGGAGCGGTCTTGCGTCGGGACTCCCAGTGGGGACCGGGAATCCCGGCGGTTACCATGTTGATTCGGCGGAGTCACGCCGTCACGGATGGTGACGAGGCGCTCCTAGCCTTCCGTTTCGGGTCAATGCCCTCTGCCGGCTGCCTTGGTATTCGCCCCACCGGTGGGAGTCGTATGGTGACCCGGCAGCTGGGACTGGTTGTGGCTCTTATGCCCTTTCGGGTCATGCTTTTGCTCGGCGACGGGCTCTTGGGTGTCTGCCTGATCCGTTGCTTGATCGACAGTGTCGGGTGACGTAGCATCTTTGGCGCTCATGGTAACCTCCTGCAATGAAGTTTCGTGTCCACCACAGACTATGACACCTTTGCGCCGGTCCTGATCAACTTTCTGCCCATCACCCCAGATGCGACCGGCAAGACAGCCTGCATCACGGCCACACCATGGGTGTGATACTGGGCATGTGCGCCCCATGGGGGTTGGCGGTGGGCTGTCCCGCCGGCCGACGACGTCATCATTTCGCCCGAGATACCACTGCCGGGTCCAATTGGGGATGTCGTTGTCTTTGCCTGGGCCGAGATATAACCTCATAAAAGACTACGCCGGGATAGGCTCCCATCGCGCCGGCGCCAACTGCATCGCACAGTTCGGAACAGCATGGCCCAAAACCCCTGACCTGAGCGATTGCAATCCTATGACCGACTCATTACGGCATTTGCCTGCGGTGACATCGATCCCGCATAGGTCGGAAATCCCCCCTTGCTAGGATTTTGGCAATGAGTGCTGCCCCGGTTCATGAACAACGAAGAATATCGTCATGTGGCCAAGGAGAGACACTTCCCGCTTTGGCAACCGATCCGAGAGAGGCCACCGATGCACATTGGCACACGTACCGCCGGTGCGGAGATCACCGGTCTGTCGCAAACGAAACGCACGGCGAGTGTGACGCAGGACCTCGCGATCCCCACGCTGCCGGCCAGGACGGTCTCATCGTCGGCGTCCGGGGCCGGCGCCCTGCGGCAGGCCGAAGGCAAACAGGGCGGTGGTTTCTTTGCCCGCCTCGGATTTGGAGGAAAATCGGCGCCGAGTGGCGATCTGGCGCAGGTTGCCGCCACCGCCGGGGCCAGCGAAACGGCAACCCAGCCGGCCGTTTCGACACCCCCAGGCAATCCCGCAGCGCCAACCATCCCGGGCCAGGCCCAACAACAGTGCGAACGGGCATTGGCGGCCATGGCACCCGGCCAGTCAGGCCAGTTCTCGGCCCGCGGTGCCGTGGGTGTGGGCATCGCCGTCAACCTCCTCGATCTCGCCGGACCGATCGCCTCACAACTCGGCACGGTCGGCGTCTCGGCGAATCTGGCCGGATTCATGGAAGGCACTGCGACAATCAGTCGGGACAAAGAAGGCAGCGGATTCACCCTGACCCTGGAGGCCCATGCCGGCACCGAAGGGAAAGTGGCCGCATCAATCGGGACGATCGGGGCTGAAGCTGCGGTGTCGGGGACTATCCAGACGGGCGGGATGAGCCGCCAGGTGCTCAAGTTTGCCAACCTGGCGGATGCCGCAGCATTCCAGGCGGGCATGAATCCGTTGGCCACCGTGACCAATGCGCCAGGGCTGGGAGACACCGTGAAACCCGGCAGCTATGTCATCGACACGGCCGCCTCGCTGATGGGTGCCAGCGTCCGCGGATCCACAGCCGTCAGCGGCTTCAGCCTGCAAGGGGTCGCAAGTCGCTCGACGGGCAATGGCAAAATTGGCAGTATTTCCAAGTCCGTCACCGCATCGTCGACCACGACCGTCACGCAAACCGATGGCGGGACGGTGCGGGAATGGCATTCTGCGCACGAGACCCGGGCCATCCGGGGCATCATCTCACCATTTCGCAGCGCCACCGCCATGTCCGGTGGGCTCACCACCGCCGCAGGTGGGACGGCCACGCTCCGGGCGCCAGATGCCACCGTCCAGATCAGCCTGTCCAAAATTGCAGGCATCGACCTGTCCAAGGCCGATGGCATCGCCCGGCGGGATCAATTGGTGGCCAAGATGACAGCCCGATTGGAAGCACGGGTCACCGACCTGAACAGCAGTTACGGCGGCAAAATCGACGCCAGCGGCCTCCATGCAGCGGTTGCCGATGGTGTGGACCGGGCATTGTCCATGCGGGACCAACTGCTCGGCCAACAGGACGGCCTGGTGAAAAGCACGGTCCTCGGCATGTTTAAGACCCAAGCGGTGACGATGGACTTTGCCTTCGAAGGCACGCCCGAAACCGGATTCCAGATCGCCAAACCGGAGCTGACCTTCGACAATGCCGTTAGAGTCGAAGGCGGCATTAACCGTGTCGTCAACGCCGATTTTAGCGTCGAAATGGCTACCAGAAAACCGATACATGCTTAGGCGGTCCCGAATCCCGCAGGATCACTTAACCTTCCGCGACTGATCACCGCATCGTGATCGCACCCGGCCGGCGCCGTTGCCTTGACGGTCCCAGGCCACAGTGGGACAACAGACGGTGGAGGAATCCCCTGATGACCATCCGGCTGGACCACACGATCATCCCGGCCCGGGACAAAGCGGCCTCGGCAGCCTTCTTTGCCGGCATCTTCGCCTTGCCGGTGGCAACGAGCGGGCCTTTCGCCGCCGTCGCCGTCAACGAGACGCTGACCCTGGACTTCGCCGACCGCGAGCAGATCGAGCCGCACCATCTGGCGTTCCGCGTCAGCAAGGCAGAGTTCGCAGCCATTTTTGCCCGGATCGAGGCGGCCGGTGTCCCCTACAGTGCTGATCCGCAGCACAGCGCAGTCGGTCAGGTGTATCAACGGGATGGCGACCGGGGCTTTTACTTTCATGATCCGAGCGGGCACAACCTGGAGGTGCTCACCTGTCTATCGGTTTAGAGCCTATCGCGGTAGGCTCGAAAGCCCCGTTAGTGCTAATTGGCAGTTGAGCGGCCCTCCGGTGTGCGGTTCGTCCGGGTGCAGGCGACGGCGGCGAGCCGGACCACAGGCCAGATCTGGCTGACGCTCACGGCACCGTCGCTGCTGAACGATAAGCAGACAGTGAACACACTGAAAGTTGGCAGCGTCCTCACGGTGTCGGCCGCTTACCCCTGGGTGGATGAAAAGCCGCCTGCGATCTTCCCGGGCGTGGATATGACCGGAGCCTACGACGGGTTTGGCCTGAAGGGTTTTGCCCGCCAATAGGCGTTTAGGATTCGTCTTTGATCGACCAAGTCCGGCCGAACCGGCGGTCCAGCTCGTCTTTGGGCAGCACCGAGACGACGGGGCGGCCGTGGGGGCAGGTGTAGGGCTGTTCGACACAAATCAGCTGCTGCAAAAGTTCCTGCATTTGCGGCAGGGCCAACGAGTCCCCCGCTTTGACGGCCGCCTTGCAGGCCACGGTCTTGCGGATGGCGGCCAGTCGGGCTCCCCGCTCGGCAATGCCGTCGAAGGAATGGAGATCGTCGATCAGGTCCGTCCAGGCGGCTTCAGCCTGGGAGAGGCTGAGGAGCTGGGGCACAGCGGTGATCGCCAATCCGGCGCCACCCAGGCGATCGAACTCAAAGCCGAAGCTGCTCAGCAATCCCTGATGAGCCGCCACCAACTCGATGGCGGCGGCATCCGCATCGACGGCGAGCGGTACGAGCAGCATCTGGCTCTGGATGACGGCGTCCCGGCTCAGTTTTTCGAACAGGACACGCTCGTGGGCCGTGTGCTGGTCAATGAGGAATAACCCCTCCGGCCCGGCGGCGACGATGTAGGTACGGTACATCTGGCCCAGGGCGGTCAGATTGGCGAAGCGGCGACCCTGGGCCGTGGCCAAAGGGATGGGGCCGTGGTGATCCACTTCCTGGACGGGGTCGTGGCGCTCTGTTGCAACAGCGTCAAGGGAGATTACGGCGGCTTCGGGCAGGGGTTTGTAAAACGACAGGGCGGCCTGGGTCTGGGCCACGGTCGGTCGGACAGGTGCCATCGGTGAATAGGGGCGGCCGGCCGGGCGGGCCTCGGATGGTGTCGGAACGGGGGACTGCCAGGGACGCACGGCGGCGTGGGGCTCCGGTGTCGGGGCAGGCGTCCCATCGTCGGGTTCAGCGATGGGGACAATCGGCAGGTGTGGTAGCGGCGCCGGGACGTGCGATTCCATGGTCCGGTGACCGGCCTGCAGGGAAATGGCTCCGCCCAGGGCCATGGCCAGCAGGTTGCGCACGGACTGGGCCTCGCGCAGGCGGACTTCCCGCTTGGTGGGGTGGACGTTGACGTCCAGGGTGGCCGGGTCGACGGTCAGGGTCAGCACGGAGGCCGGATAGCGGCGGGCCGGCAGCAGATCGGAATAGAACTCGTCAAGCAGCTTCGAGACGAAGGGCAGCTTCACCCAGCGGCCGTTGACGAAGAGAAACTGTTTGGCCCGGTCCGCCCGGTGATAGCTGGCCCGGGTGGCAAAGCCGCTGATCCGGGCCCCGCCGTTGTCTCCCTCGATGGTGAACAGGTGATCGGCGATGTCCCGGCCGAGCACGGCCCGGACGGCCATGGCCGCATCGCCGTCACCAGGGGTGCGCAGGACCTCGCGACTGCCGTGACTGAGGGTGACGGCCACCTGCGGGTAGGCGAGGGCCAGGGCACTGACCAGTTCCGTGATGGCCGAGACTTCGGTGCCGGGGGCCCGCATGAAGCGCAGGCGGGCCGGCGTGTTGAAGAAGAGGTCTTTCACCTGGAACGTCGTCCCGACGGCGCCGCCCGTCTCACCTGCGTCCAGGAGGTCTCCGCCGCGCCAGTGCAGGCGGGTGGCCAACGGCACGTCCGCCTGACGGGTCACGCAGGTGACTTCGGCCACGGCGGCGATGCTGGCCAGGGCCTCGCCCCGGAAGCCCAGGGTCTGCAGGGCCCAGAGGTCGTCGGCGGCGGTGAGCTTGCTGGTGGCGAACCGGGCGAAGGCGAGGCGGGCGTCTTCCGGGGTCATGCCGATCCCGTCATCGGTGACGGTGATTTCCCGGCCCCCCTGGTCGACGACGATCCGCAACCGCCTGGCGCCGGCGTCGATGGCGTTTTCCGCCAGCTCTTTGACGACTGAGGCGGGGCGTTCGACGACCTCGCCGGCGGCGATCTGATTGGCAACGTGATCCGAGAGAAGGTGAATGATGCCCATGGTGTCAGTATGCCTTTCGCGCCGGGATGGCGGTATCCCCCGCCGAGGCCCCGCCTGCCAGGTTATGGGCAGACGGGCGCTTGGTATCAGGCCCGCTCGGCTTTGAACAGGCGGTTGTGGACCAGGTTGCCGTCAGGCATCCGGAACGGGGACACGGGCGGACGATGGACCTGGCGGGCGACGTCGTCCGGCGTGACGGTGGTGGTCTGCCAGCCATAGGGACTCAGCAGGGCGGCAAGATCGTCGGTGCCGAATTGTTGTTTGGCCGGTTGCTCGGTGGTCCATTGCGAACCATAGATCGGCGGCATCGGTCGGACGGGGGCGGGCGGATTCGGCAGATCGCCGCCGAGGACACTGCCGGGGGCGGATAATGCCGTGATCGTCTGGAGCAGGTGATGCACGCCGGTCGGGTTAAGGTACATCAGGAGCCCCTCGGTCAGCCAGACGGTGGGGAGATCCTGCTGAAAGCCCGCCACGACCAAGGCTGGAGTCCATGGCAGGGTGAGGTCGATGCCGATCGTGTGGCGCTGGCAGCTTGGGATCGCTCTGTGCTTGGTGAGGATGGCATCTTTGACGGCCAGCACGGCAGGGCGATCGAGTTCGTACACGTGGGTGCCCTCCGGCCACGGCAGGCGGAACGCCCGGGTGTCCATGCCGGCGGCCAGGATGACGACCTGCCGGATGCCCGTATCGCCGACGGCCGAGGCGATCAGGTCGTCGAGATACCACGTGCGCATCGCCAGGTAATCGACAATCGGCTTGCCGGACACCCCGAGGACCTGCAGACACCGAGCCCCGTCCTGCCCGGCCAACGCGACGGCATAAGGGTCATCGAACAAGCGGTCTGGCCGCTGACTTTCGACGGCCCGGGCGGCGGCCACCCATTGTGCCGTCTGTCCCACCGGATCCAGGGCGGACGGAGGCACCGACATCAGGGGCACGGTCGGGCCCAATCCTGCACCGGTCATCCAGCTACTGCGTCCATTGAGCCCGCCGGATTGCGGCCATCCGGGATGGGAAGGAGTGGGACCGGCGGTCCCGGGCAAGGGCCAAAACCCCTGGCCGGGCAGGTTGGCAAACGGGCCCGTCGTCATGGCATCCCCCTCAACTGCCGGGGATCGGGTCCGGCGAGGCCATGCGTAACAGACGGCCCGAGAGGCCCCATTGGTCGGCTTGGCCAAGCCTACTGACGACTCCAAGGGAGCGCTGGTCTGTCAGCCCGTGGGAACGCGGCGCGTGGCCGGGGGGCTAGCCGAAGAGGGCCTGGACGTTTTCGGGCGGACGTCCAATGACGGCCCGGTCGCCTGAGACGACGATCGGCCGCTCGATCAGTTTGGGATGGTCGTGCAGCGTCTGCAGCCATTCCTGGCGGCTCAGCGTCCGCGTGTCCAACCCCAGCTCCTTATAGAGCGCTTCCTTGTTGCGGACGATGGCCGGCGGTTCCACGCCCAATAAGGTGACGATCCGGTCCAATTCGGCCACCGACGGTGCCTGGTCGAGGTATAGCACGACCTCGGGGGCGACGCCG
>JACMPN010000454.1 GCA_014377495.1 Candidatus Sericytochromatia bacterium | reverse complement strand
GGATCCCGGCACGTCAGCGCGTCTCCATCAGTCAGAACTGCGACCCCGCAGGGGGTGGTGCCCCCATCGGCCTCGCTGATCCCTGCGCCCACGGCCACACCGACTCCGTCCCCCACACGCACGCCACACCTCCCGCCACCCTCCCCGAGAGTCTCGCCTTCCCCCATTCCCACGCCGTCGGCAGCGGTCCAGCCGACGCCCCGCGGCACAGGGGCGCCATGGCTCAATAATCCCCTGTTCGGTGCGACCCCGACAGCTTGGCCGACGGCTGGCCCCACCGGATCTGCCGGTGTATCACCGACGCCTGTCCCAACACCATTTCCAACCCTCGACCCCACCGTTTACTTTCGGCGCACCATCGTCAGTCCCCCATACCAGGGCCGCATCACGATCACGATTGATCCCGGCATGCTGGGCACGGCCAGTCCGGCGCCCTTTCGGATCGTCGGCGTCGACGACGGCAGTGGGACGGCCTGGCAGCTATACCGGCCCGCCAGCAGTTCGGATGCCGTCGCCTTTGATCCCAGTGATGCCGCCCAGTTGACCGCCCAACAGATTGACCCCACTGTGGGCGATCAGGCCTACACGATGGCGGAGATGTCGAGGGCCATTGGCGGCCTGACGAGCGGTACAAGTCCCGGCAGACGGCCATACCGCTTTGCGCTGGATCATCTGATCGTCTTTCCGAAGGCAACGTCGGATCTGACAGCGATCGGCGCCTTGGTAGGTGGCGTCATCCGTGGCGCTGGTATTGTCGGGTTTCATGTCATGACCGTGACTCCGGCAAAGGGCGACGTGAGCCGATTGGCGACGAACCTGCGGGTCCTGTCGCAATACAATCAGCAGCCCCTGACCAGGCTGAACTTCTCATCGATCAACTCTGCCCGGGTCTTTGCGCTCTACCTCATGCTGATGATGGAACGCACCGATCTGTGCTGGTCGTCTGAGCTCGATGCCATCGGCGACTTGCCGTAGCCGCTCGTGTTGGGAGGTGGGGCACCAGGCAGTGATGCCGGCCTGAGACGGGGCATCCGTCGGACGATTGACAACCCGGCTCTCCCGATGGAATGATGACCATCATGAGATACCCCCAAGGCCACAAGGCAGCGGTCAAAGCGCGCATCGTCCATGCCGCCGCCAAGTCCCTGCGTCAGCATGGCCTTGACGCTGTCAGCATCCCCGCCCTCATGCAGGAGGTCGGGATGACGCACGGCGGGTTCTACGCCCACTTCCAAAACCGCGATGATCTGGTCTCGGCGGCGATCCAGTCAGCGGCCGACGATACGGCCCAAAGTGTGTTCGCCGCCGATCTCCCCTGGCGTGAAACCCTGGAGCGGTACCTGTCGATGCCACACCTCGCACATCCTGAAGAAGGCTGCGTCCTGGCAGCACTGGGTACCGACGGCGCCCGCCAATCTCCCGGCGTGCAACGCACCTTTGCCGATGTGGCGGTCGGATTCCTGCGGTTGGCCGATCGACAAGGGCACTCCGACGGCGCAGTCGACCCGATCAGCGACGAGGCGCTGGCACGTGCGGCGACGATGGTTGGGGCCGTCATGCTCGGCCGTCTCGTCCAGGACGAGGCCCTGGCTGCACGGATCCTCGCCGCCGCCAAAAAGGCCGCATCATCGTAGCCGACGGTCCCGCGGGGACCAGCCTCTCTTTTTTGTCGAAAGGAATGATGACCGTCATGGCATTACCCCAAGGTCCCAACGAAGGACGATGGCCGGACCAGGCGTTTCCGAAACCGGACCCCGTCGCAGCGGCGCACCTCCGACACCGCTATGGCACGTGGGCTGTCGTGACCGGTGCGTTTGACGGCATCGGCCGTGAGTTCGCCCTACAACTAGGGGCAGCCGGTCAGAATCTCGTGCTGGTGGCCCGACGCCAGGGTTTGCTCGATGCCTTCGCCCGAGAACTCACTCAGGCCTACGGTGTACAGACACGGGTGATCGCCGTGGACCTCGCCACCGGCACGGGCGCCGACGAGATCACCGCCCGGACCGGCGATGTCGATGTCGGCCTGCTCGTTGCCGCGGCAGGCTTTGGCACCTCGGGTCCTTTCGTCGACGGGAGTGTCGCCGAGGCATTGGGGATGATTGATGTGAACTGCCGTGCGATCGCTGCCCTGAGCCATGCCTTCGGCCGACGTTTCGTCCAGCGCCGGCGTGGCGGGCTCGTCTTGATGAGTTCGCTGGTCGCCTTTCAGGGCGTCCCGCTGGCTGCGAACTATGCGGCGACAAAGGCCTACGTCCAGGCCCTGGCAGAAGGTCTGCGCATTGAGCTGAAGCCATACGGGGTGGATGTCATCGCCTCGGCCCCAGGCCCGATCCACAGCGGATTCGCCCGGCGTGCGGCGATGACGATGGGGCTCGCCCAGACCCCCCGCGCCGTTGCCGGCGCCACGCTCCGTGCCCTCGGGCGGTGGGGCACGGCCCGCCCCGGCTGGCTCTCGAAGTGCCTCCATGGGGCCCTCATGCTGCTGCCCCGCTGGGGGCGCGTCCGCGTGATGGGGGTGGTGATGGGTGGCATGACCCAGTCCCCGCCACCCGGCCACACCGCGCGCAAGCCGGAGGTCGGCCGATGATCCCCCACCAGATGGACCGGATCCTCATGTGGGTCGCCGCCGCACACCTGTTCATGGGCATGGCCTGCATGCTCGCTTTGCTGATGCCGGCGACCCCGATCCTGGGCGTTCATCCGGCGCTGAAGCCGATGAAGTTCGGCCTCTCGATCGGGATCTTCCTGGCGTCGATGGCCCTAATCGTCCCTGCCCTGTCCATCCCGGCGCCGCTGCGGCATGGCGTCGTCTGGGCGCTGTCGCTGACGATGATCGTCGAGATGGCCGCCATTCTCATTCAGGCCATACGGGGCACCACCTCACATTTCAACCTGCAGGGCGTTTTCAACACGGCCGTGTGGCAGGTGATGGCGGCGGCCATCGGCCTGGCGACGCTCGGTGCGGTGGGTATTGCCCTGGTGGCGACATGCGGCCCGCTCATGGCGGCTGACGGGACGGCCATGCATCCGCTTGTGACGGCCGGCTGGCGGGCTGGTCTCTGGCTCAGCCTCCTGGCGGCGATTTCCGGTTTCGGCATGGGGGGTCGGTTGCGGCATTCCGTGGGGGGTGACGACGGTGGTCCGGGACTGCCGCTGCTGAACTGGAGCACGAGCCATGGCGATCTGCGGGTCTCGCATTTTCTCGCCCTGCATGCGCTGCAAATCTTGCCATTGGTCAGCATATGGCTTGCTTGGAGTCCCCTGGCCAACGTCATGCGCTGGACGGTGCTGGGCCTGGCCGTCGGCATCTATGCCATCGTCACGGTCTGGACGCTGCTTCAGGCCATTGCCGCCCGGCCGATCTGGTCATAATCCACTGCCAGGGTGCGACAGGTGACCTGTCGACACGCCGATCCCCTCACCGTTGCGTCAACGGGACAGGTGGCTGCTGAAAAACGCTTGTGCCAGCGCCCAGGCCTGGCTGGCAGCGGCAGCGTCATAGCTGGCCCGTTCATCGCAGAAGAAGCCATGGCCGACCTTGGCGAACTCGGTGGACACGTAGTCCTTGTCGGCCTGGCGCAAGGCGTCGAGCACCGCCTGGACGTCCGTGGGCGGGATGTGCGCATCGTTGCCCGCCCAGAAGAAGAGGGCCGGTGCGTGCAGCGTGGCCAACTGACCGATCAGGGTCTGGGCGATCCCGCCCCCATAGAAGGAAACGGAAGCCTGGATCGGCAGCAGCAGGTTGGCCATGAGGGCGACCCGGCCGCCCAGGCAAAAGCCGAGAGTACCGATCCGGTCGCCGTCGCAGATCGGATCGACCATCAGCCAGTCGTAGGCAGCCTTGAGATCGGCCGTGATTCCGGCCCCCGTCATCTGCTGCATGTGGTTGTAGCCGGGGTCCGGATCCGTGTAGGGGGCCTGAAAGCCCGGGGCCGTCCGGTGAAAGAGCTCCGGCGCCAAAGCGATATAGCCACGTTCGGCCAGCCGGTCGGCGACGCTGCGGATGTGCGGATTGACGCCCCAGATCTCCTGAAAGACCAGGACGCCTGGAAACGGGCCTGCGCCTTCCGGGCGGGCGAGGTAAGCCCCCATCGACGTCCCATCGGACACTTGCAGCGTGACGTCCTTGGTGACCAGGGCCATGGTGTTTGCTCCTCACTGCGACGACCATGCAGTCCCCGCAAACACAGGGTAACCGGAGGACCGGACCGACTGGGCCATCTCAGGGCTGCTCGATTTGTACATATGGCTTAATTACATCGTGTCATGCCTCTGACATACTGGCGGCTCAACAGGGCGAAGCATGCCCTGACCGCCTGACACCCTGAGGAGGACACTATGCGTCACACTGTGACCGCCCTGGCCGTGACCGCTGTTTTGGCCCTGGGCTTGCCCGCCATCGCGCAGTCGACGACCACCGATCAATCCCAAGGTCAGCAGATCCATCAAACCCAGATGTCCATCGAGACCCACCTGAAGGCCGCCGGCTACGACATGATGCAGGCCCGCCAGATGATGCAGGACAAAAAGAACGCCCAGATGGCCCGCGAACATCTGACGTCCGCCCGTCAACACATCCAGATGGCCCAGGACGAGGCCCCGGCGACGATGACCAACGACATCCGCCGGATCGCCACGTCGATCGACCAGGCATCGACGGTGGCCCGCACCGACGTGACCAAGGCCCGTGCCCAAGTCGCCAAGGCGGACCAGGAGCTGCAGCGGCTGATCAAGATGCACGAAGTCAAGGGCGGCGCCAGCAAAATGAACGGCTCCGGCACCAAGTAGCCGGCGCTGGACTCCGCCAGTCAGGCGCCCCCGACCGTGTGGGGGCGCCTGCCTCATGCCGTACCACCACCTGACGCAAAAAACGACGGACGCCTGGTTCGAGGTTTCGACCGCCGGCGATGGGGGTACGCAACATGTAGGACCGGATGACACAGCCGACCATGAGGCACCGCCACTATGACATTCAACGCCGGCATGACAGGCAGGGTCCCGGTCACGGCACCGCTCGATCCGGCCATGTTGCGGACGTTGTTCGATCCTCAGGCGATCACTCCCCCGGGCGACGGCAGTGCCAAGGTCAATGCGTTCGGGTCCGACACGGGAGTCATCGAGCAGCTTTCCGCCTCCAGTGATGCCACGGTCTCCAACCTCACGTTCGACACGTCGGCGCTGATCCCGGACCCGTTCAGGGAGCTGGGACAAAAAACCGATGCGACGGTCGGCCGGCTCAGCGCCACCGCCCAGATGAGCGGCTCGGCCCGTAAACAGACCGCCGAAGCCCCGGGCAAGCTGACCATCGACAAGGCGCAGGCGCTGCTGAAGCCGCTGCCCGCCAAGATCGATGCCGGCATCAGGGAAATCAAGGGCCTGATCACGCAGCTGAAAGCGGCGAAAGCCACGCTGGCCGACACGGATCCGCGGGCCGTCGCCCTCGGGCTGAAGATCGCCGGGGCCGAGACCTGCCTGCGGGGGCTGCGTTCGGCCAAAAACGACACGACCAAGGAAATCGGCCGCTTGGGCACGGCCGAAGTCGCCGCCGACCTGAAAGCCCGGTCCCAGGTCTGGGGCGGTGCCACGCATATTTTGGCCGACCCGAGCCTGTCCCCCGCCGCCAAAGCCGCCGCAATGATCAAGCTGGCCGCCGACCTGCCCAAACACGATGGCTCAAAGGCGGCGGCGACCCTGCTGACGACTCTCGCCAAGGCGATGCAGCCGAACGAGACCAAGGTCTACCGGGGCGACGTGATGGGCGCCCTGGCCACCGTGAACAAACAGATGGGCGCCAACAAAGACCTGGCCTCAGAGCAAGCTCAGATCCAGGCGCTGGTCACGCTCGCCAAACCCACCCTGAAGGTGCATGCCAATATCGCCATGTCGGTGCCTGTCACCCCGACGTACGCCGCCAGTACGGATGCGCACCACGAGACCCGCAACAACGCGATCAATGCCACGTACAAAGCCCTTGAGAAAACGGTGCAGTCCTACCTCGGCCCACCCGAACTGAACACTTGGTTCTTCATGGCGGAAAACGCCAGCGGTGAAATCGGCCGGGCCCTGGGCGACAAGTTGGATGTGGCGACCGACGATATCGGCGTCACGCTCTCCACGATCGTCTCGCACCCGCTGATGGCGGCCCCTGGCGAGTTCGACGACATCCTCAAGGCCGGCAACCGTGAGATCTACAACACGATTACCCCGGTGGCCAAGGCCTTCTTCGAGGCCGAAAAAAACGGCATGGACGGCATGGACGCGATCAAGTCCTACCTGGCCAGCCCGGCCTGCAAGGCGCTCTACAAGGGCAAACCACCGACCTACAGCAATACGGAAAAGCTGTTCCAGGCGTTCAAGTATCTGCAACAGGCCCACGGCACGACGAGCCTCACCCTGCGCGCCGGGCTGGTCAGCAAATTCAACAAGTGCCTGGCCGATTACGAACAGCGTCAGGTCCTGCAGCCTCTGCTGGACAAGCCCGACGTGCGCTCCTACCTGCGCGGGGTCAGCCCGGCCCTGAGCTGGGTGCCGCCGGGCGGCACGCGGACCCCACTGCTGCCCAGGGGCGGGGACTGGGGTGACGTCAACACCCGGCTGAAGGCCATCGGCGGGGTGAGCGACACTGTCGTGGCGGACAAGATCTACAAGTCCAGACTCGCCACCCGCACCGACACTCCAGCCCAGACGAAACCCGGCACCCTGGCCAAATACGGGGTGGAGTTCAGGCAACCCGTAGCGGTCGCCGAAAGCCTGGCCACCAACCAGCAGCAGCAGGCCAGGATGATGGCGGCGCAGACCACCAGGTTCGCGGCCCAGAGTTACGCCAAGCAGGTCATCCTGGACGGGGAGAAGCTCGTCAACTAGCGCCCTGCTCCTAACCGCCCGGCCGCTCCGTCGCATCCGCCGCCTTGTCCCAGAGCCCGGCCAGGTCCCGCAAGGCCGCTGCGTTGCGCCGCACGGCCGTGACGATCCGCTCATACATCGCCTGCTCGGCCAAGCGGTAGCGCAGCGGTTCGGCGCCAAGGCTGCGCAATTGCCCCGAGTCGGTGGCCAACTGCCGCACGAAGGCCTGATTTTCCTGTCGCCAGGTGCGCATGATCGCCGTGCGAGGGGCGTCTTTCGGCGCCTGCCCTGCACCGGCCTCGACAAGGTCGATGGCATCGGCCAGAGTCTGCAGGAGCGTGCGGTTCACCCGCCCGTAATCGGCGTCGAATCCGTCTTTGCCGCCAAATTCCTGCAAGGCGCCCTGCAACAGGGCAATGGCCTGGGCAGGCGGCGTGGTCGGCAGGCTGCGGATCGTGACGGGTGTCGGAGATGCGGCCGGCGGGACGACCGGGACGGCGGCGACGCCGACGAGCACGGGTGCGGCCACACTTGCCAGAACCGATAGCCAAAAGCCAGTAAACACCATGGGTGAATTGCCCTCCTGCCGCTGATAGCCGACTGATGGCCTTACGCTGACAGCTCAAGGGCGCTTGTTCAACCCCTTTGAGATAACGTTTCGTGAGGAGAGATTGCCAAAGCGCACGCCTGGCCGGAATAACGAGGCTGAAGCCGCCGCGGGACAGGGCTTGGGGGCTGTGGTATGCTAGCCTTTGCTGACGTGTCACGCGCCGGGCCCCTGAGTCGGGCCGTGACTCCCTGTGGGCGCCCTTCATTGCTGCGGAGGCGTGGATGTATTTATCGACGATTGTGGGCTTTGTGCTCGCTTGTTCGGCCGTTGTTCTGGCCCTGATGGACGAGGGCGGCAGCCTGTCCAGCATGGTCAACGGCCCCGCCGCCAAGATCGTGTTCATCGGAGCCCTCGGCGCGGCCCTGATGGGGTCCACCTTCAGCACCCTGCTGGGTCTGCCGGGGATGATGCTCCAGTCTATCCTGTCACCCAAGTACAACCCGGCGAAACCGACGGACCTCGTCAACGCCTGCATGCGCATGGCCGACAAGGCCCGGCAGTTCGGCCTGCCCAGCCTGACGTCGGAGATCCCGGTCGCCGTGGACGAGTTCATGCAGCGGGGCATCAAGCTGCTGGTGGCGGGTACGGACTCCAAGACGGTCGCCCACATCATGCACGTCGAGATCGAGCGCATGGAAAAACGCCACGAGGAACGGTACGGCCTCGTCGAAGCGCTCTCCGGCATGTTCCCGACGATGGGCATGGTCGGCACCATTCTGGGCATGGTGCAGACGCTGGGTCACCTTGAGGACACCAGCAAGCTGGGTCCCTCGATCGCCACCGCCATGATCGCCACGTTCTACGGTGTGGCCACGGCCAACCTCATTGCCATTCCCCTGACCTCCAAGCTGAAGCTGAAGAGCCACCATGAAGCGGCGATGAAAGAAATGCTCGTCGACGGCCTGCTGGCCGTTCAGGCCGGCGAGTCCTCCCAGTTGGTCGGCTCCCGCATGAAGGCCTTCTTCAACGAGAAGATGCGCAGCAAGATCGAGGGTGGCAAGGGCGCCAGCAAGAAGAAGACCGAAAAGCACGTCGAGCTCACGACGTATATGGGTGCTGCCGACCAGGAGCGGGCGCTGGCGTTCATTGCTGAAATGAAAGCCGAGACCGCCTCCAAGAGCCTGGGTCAGGACGACATCAAGACGATGCTCGCCGATCTGATCAACAACGCCGACGACAAGGTGCTGGGCAAAGACTTCGCCAACGAGGTGATGAAGCTCAAAGTCATCAAGAAGCTGCCCAAGGGGGCCAAGCGCAAACCCAAGAAGAAAGCGGGCGGCAAGGCTCCGGCTGCCGCCGGCAAGGCCAAGGCCAAGAAGAAGGTCGACGACGACGACGACGACTAAAAGGCGGTGTCTGTGGGCGCCATGCCGGCCGATTGTGGGCCAGAACCTGCTCAGCGTCCACTAGGACGCGATCGCAGGACCAGTCCCGCAATCGACTCGCCCTGACACCCACAGACACCGCCTTTTGGCGCCCCTGTTCACAGGGCAAGGCCGGTGACCAACGAGTTGGATGGATAGGCGAGGACACAGATCATGGCAATGGGACATGGTGGCGGTAGCGGCGAACGCTGGCTGATCACCTATGCGGACATGATCACCCTGCTGATGGTTTTTTTCGTCGTCATGTTCGCCAGCTCGCAGACCCAGCAAGCCAAGCTGCTGGCCCTGTCCGACTCCCTCAAAAAAGCCCTGAACATGTCTGCCGCCGCCGCGGCCAACGGGACCGGTGCGTCGATCCTGTCGGCACCCCGGGTGAGCGGCCAGACGACCGCCGTTTCCGAAGCCATCAAGGCGGCCGCCAAAGCCCTCGGTCTCGATAAAGGCGTGACGGTCTCCTCCGATGAGCGGGGCACCGTGGTCAGCCTCATCGACACCTTCTTCTTCGATCCGGGCGGCGTCCTCCTCAAGCCACATGCCGTCGAACTGCTCACCAAGGTGGCGGAGTTCATCGCCCTGACCGACAGCTCGATCCACGTCGAAGGCCACACGGACAATCGCGAAATCAAAAAGGGGATCATCGCCTCCAACTGGGAGCTGAGTGCCCTGCGGGCCACCGAAGTGGTGCGCTTTTTCCTCCGCAACAAGAAGATCGAACCGGAACGCATGGTCGCCATCGGTTATGGATCGACCCGACCCCTGTTTCCCAATGACACCGAGGATCACCGGGCCCGCAACCGCCGGGTCGACATCGTGCTCGTCACGGCCGACCGCTACAAAAAGAACCACGAAACCAAAGAGCAGGTGAATCTGCTGAGCGGTGAAGGCGGCGGCATCAAGGAAACGGAAAAACGCCAACAGACGGAAACTGAGGTCCATCCCCCGATTAAGGAGAAGTAGGCGACCTTTCCAAGGTCATGCCGCCGCCATCATGAAACGGATACTGACCCTCATCCTCTGCCTCGGTGTCCTCAGTGCGCCGGCCCTCGCCGCCCCCCCCAAGCCCAAGGGCAAGCCATCTCCCAGTGCCATCCCTTCTGAGATGCCCACCTTCCAGAATGAACGCATCAAATTCGGCGAAGGCTTCCTCAAGAAGAAGGACTACCGCCAGGCCGAGCAGGAGTTCCGCTCCGCCACCCGCATCGATCCCAACAGCTTTGCCGCCGCCGTCGGCTTGGGCGATGCCCTGTACGGCCGCAAGCTCTACAAAGAATCCCTCGACGAGTACATGCGGGCCATGCGCCTGGTGCGGCCCACCTATGCCGTCGTGCCGCTCCAAGCAGCCAGCAAACTGGTTCGTGAGGGCAAGATGATGCAGGCACTGACTGTTTACCAGCAGATCGCCCACATCAAGCCTGCCGCTGGTGAACTCCTCAACAAGGGCGTCACCGCCCTGCAGAATGGGGACAAGACGGGCGCCAAAAAAGCCTTCACCGAGGCCCTGAAGCTCGATCCCGACTATGCCGACGCGCACTACAAGCTGGGCAACATGGCCTATGAGGCCAAGGTATACGTCGATGCCATCGCCGCCTACGAGGCAGCCGTCAAAGCGGCACCCACCGACGGCCTCATCCATTTCAAGCTCGGCAACGCCTACTACCGGTTCCAGACCGTCGCCCCCAAAGGCGACAAGTACGCCTTTTACCGGGCATGGGACCGCAAAACCCGCGACGCCAAATGGGCCTCCTGGTGCACCAACAAGGCGGCCGTCGCCTACCGGCAGGCCAACAAGCTGCGGCCCAAGGATTTTGACATCCTCTACAACCTCGGGGTGAGCGAGTTCTACCTGAAGCGCTATCCCGACGCCATTGCCGTGCTGCAGGCCGCCGTCCTCGTCCGCAACGACGACCCGGACGCTCATACCTATCTGGGCAACGCCTGGTTCCAAAAGGCCCATACGATCAAGGAATACAACAAGGCCATCCACGAGTACAAGGTGGCCCAGAACCTGGATCCGAAGCGCTTTGAGCTGGAGTACAACCTCGGTCAGGCCTACATGCAAAAGTCCAAGCTGCATCCGGAATCGGACGAGTTCGAGATCACGCCGGCGAACCAGCAGCTGTATTACGCCAAGGGCGCGGCGTACCACAAGACCCACATGCTGGAGGAGACGGCCAAGCACTTCGAGATCTACCTCGCCAGCGCCGCCGCCTCCAAGAACCGGGACGACGTGACCAAGATGCTCACCTGGGTCAAGGCGGAGAGCTCCCGGACTGTGCAGAGCGGCCACGGCAGTGCCGGTGGTGCCAAACCCGGGGCCAAGCCCGGCGGCCATGGCGGCCATTGACCCTGACGCCGTGACGACCGGGGGCGTGGGCGCCTGCCAAGGGTGGGAACGGCCCGGATTGCCGGCGGAGCCGGTACACTGATCTGCCGGCCCACTCTCGAACACGAACGCACCAGGGCCGGCCAGGGTCTAGGAGATTACCGGGCATGCTGCAATACCCCACGGATGCTTACGAACGGTGGAAGACTGCCTACCCGGAGCTGCAGGAGCAGATCGGGCTCATCCAGGTCCTGCAGCGCGTCCAGCAGGAACTGCTGGTCACCCCACTCGAAGTCGCCTCCCAGCTGTCGCCCGAAGAAATCACCCATGCCCTGGCGTCGGGATCGAGCCTGGCCATCGTCGAGGCCTTGCCGGTCTCCGATGAGCGCTGGCTGACGGCCTTCGCCGAGGTCGTCGGGGCCGTGGTCGACCACTTTCCCACAGAGGCCGGGGCCCAGCTGCTGATCCAGATCCAAAGCAACAGTGTCGACGTGGCGATGCTGATGCTCGATGTCCTCGATCAAAATCTCAGCCACGTCGCCACCATGGCCGCCGACCTGGACATCGAGCCTGACACGCTCAGCTTCTATGCCGCCGCGACGTTGCTGCCGTTTCTGTCCGCCTATGCGGAGTCGGTCAACCAGCAGCTGTTGCAGGAAAACTGGCTGCAGGGCTATTGCCCGGTCTGTGGGCGGGAGCCCTTGTTCAGCATCGCCGGCGACGAGACCCGGGAGCTGTTCTGCCACCAGTGCCACAGCCGTTGGCGCTCCCCCCCGCGGCAGTGTGTCTTCTGTCGCGACTTCACAGCCCACGCTTACATCGAGGAGCCGGCCACCGGGGTGGAGGTCGAGATTTGCCGGGCCTGCTTCCGCTTCCTGCGCCAGGTCAGCGACGCCCAACTGCAGGAGCTCGACCCCGCCTTGCTGGACATGCTCACCGCGGCAGCCGGCGCTCACGTCGAGGCCCAAGGCTTTCGTTAGGGTTCGGCTGAGCGCGCTTCGGGGTTTTTCACGGGAAATCCCCCGGATAACCGCAAGTGCCGTGGTGAGGCCGCTGACAACCTCGCGACAACGACATCGGGCGATCGGAGCAACCATGGGACGCAAGGGATGGAAGGGACTGGCTGTCGGCCTGGGGGCCGTTCTTTTCGCATGCCAGGCGCCAGTCTCCGGCACCACGCCCATGGCCGACGAGTCGGTCGCCTCCCTTGCCAAGCTAAAGACGGCCCCTGCCGCCAAACGCCATGTCGCCATCGGCTTCAGCACGCTGCCCAGCGGTGCCGCCCTCAGGCAGTTACTTGCCGGCTTGCCGGTGGTGATCACGCGCCTGTTGCCGAACGCCCAAGTTGTTGTCGTCACCCTCGACCAACCGGGTGACGAGACGGTGTTGGCCAAGCTGGCCAAATTGCCGAATGTGGACTATGCCGACTGGGACGGCGTGGGCTCCATCCTCGCCGGGATGCCGACAACCTCCGCGGCCGGCCTGGTCACGGGCGATCCCCGGGCACCCGAGCAGTGGGCGCTGAGCAAGATCCAGGCCCCCGCCGCCTGGACCCTGACGCAAGGGTCGCCGGAAACCGTCATCGCCATCGTCGACACGGGTATCGACCTCGATCATCCGGACCTGCGGGCCAAGCTCGTCGGCGGCACCAACATCCCGGCCCCCCAGCAGACCCCCAAGGATGATTTTGGCCACGGTACCCACGTGGCGGGGATCGCCGCCGCCGTCGTCGGCAATGGCGTGGGTGTCGCCGGTGTGGCCCCCGCGGCCCGACTGATGCCGGTCAAGGTCAATGTCCCCGGCTCTGGCGGCCTCGAAGAATCGGCCGTCGCCGACGGGATCCTCTGGGCGGCCGGCCACGGTGCCGACGTGATCAACCTGTCGCTGGGCTTCTCGGACGGTGACAGCGAATTCCGCACCTTGGGGCGGGCCGTCCACTACGCGTTGTCCCGCAAGTGCATCGTCATCGCGGCGATGGGCAACGGCTTCCAGACGTTCGGCGCCAACCACGCCCAGTATCCCGCCGCCTGGTCCCGCAAGAGCAGCCTGAGTCAGATCATCACCGTCGGGGCGACAATGCCCAAAGACACCCGCTGGCCCGGGGCGGATACCGGCAATTGGATCACCCTGTCGGCTCCGGGCTACAGCATCCTGTCCACGGCCCCGACCTACACGGTCCCGATGACCGGCATGCGGGACGCTGCCCTCGGAGCCGACATGCGCCTGAACTACGGCCAATTGACCGGGACCAGCATGGCCGCTCCCTATGTGTCGGGTTTGGCGGCGCTGCTGCTGCACCGGGAGTCCACTCACGAGCCGGCCGTGATCAAGCGCAAGCTGGAAATGTCGGCGGACCGGGTGGGCGGCGCCGATCTGGGCGTCGGCCGGATCAATGCCCTGGCGACCCTGAAACTGCGTTAAGAGGCGGAGCGGGCGGTTATCGGCCTGCAACCCTCGCCGAGACGGGAGGCTACCGCAGGCGACGACGGGCGTATGCCAACCGTTGACCTGCCGGAACACCGTAAGCGACCGCCAAGCCCAGCGCCGTCGCCCACAGGCTGCGGGTGATCTGCGGCCAGGGCATGGCCCGGATCGCTTCCGAACCCGTCCTGAAAGCCGCCCTCTGTCCCATGCGCAGCCAGGCCAGCGTTTCCCTGGACGCCACGGTCCACGGGGCGGCCACACCCGGGTCAGCCTTGAAGAGGAGGAGGGTGACACCGCCCACCATGATCAGGGCCATGATTGCCGCGATCACGACCAATTCGGGGACCCGGGCCTGGTGCGGTGCCGGCAACGCCGCCAGGACGCCGGCCACGAAGTCCGCCCCGGGGTCGACCAGGGGTAATCCGGCCAGAGCCTGATACATGACCTGATGATCGTGCCAGAGCGCTGCACAGGACTGACAGGTGGCCAGATGGGTCTGCAGCAGGCGCGCGGCGGCCGGTGCCAGCCGCCCGCAGGCGTAGGCATCAAAGTCGAGCTGGATCTGCTCATGCGCCCTCATGACGGCACCACCCCTCGCTCTGTCAACCGGACCCTCAGCAACTGCCTGCCCCGAAGCAGGTGGGTCTTTACCGTGCCGATCGGCAGGCCAAGCACCTCGGCAATCTCCTCGTGCCCTAGGCCCTGCACATGGAACAGGGTCAGGACCAGCCGATATTTTTCAGGCAGTTCGCCCAACGCCTGGGCCGTCTGCAGGACATCGTCACCCGCTTCGAATTGGGCTTCGGGAGAGCGCCCCGGGGCGGCAATCCGATCCAGGGGTCCGGTCCCGTCACCGTCCCAGGCGACCCGCAACTCGGCCGCCAAGCCCTTATGCCGACTGTAACACACGTTGCGGGCGACGACGTACAACCAGGTGGTGAACCGGCTCTTCGCCTTGAACGTGTTGAGATGCCTGTAGACCTGGATGAAGGCCTCCTGGGCCATGTCCCGGGCCTGCTCTGCATCGGCTGTCATCCGCAAAGCCAAGGTATAGACCCTGGCCTGATGCCGGCGCACCAAATCCGCAAAGGCCAGCCGGTCACCGGCTTGGGCTTTGCGAACCAGGGCATGATCGGGGTCGGGGAGCATCGCTCCGGACATCTTAGAGCCTATCCCGGTGGGCGCTTGCTGGTGTCGCGCGCATGCCGGCAACGCGTGACAGGCCAAAACCCGGTGGGTGGGCCGGTTTCCAAAAAAGTGTAAGAAAATCGCATCGCGAGTGAAACCTTGCGGCCCGTCGGGCACTCTCACCTTTCAGGTGCGACACACACTCTGGCTTTCCTCAAGGAGTTCCCCAATGAATGAAGATATCGTCGTTCCGGTCGTCCTGTTCCTCTGCCTCTTCGGGACGATCACCGGCATCGCCTACCTGAAACACCGCCGCCTGATGGCCATGATCGAGCACGGCATCGACCCGGCCCCCTTCGGGGAAACCCGGAAAGCCCCGCCAGCCAACCTGGAGGCGGCGCTGACCACCACGGGCATCGGCCTTGCCCTGACCATCGGATTGGCCTTCATCGGGTTGGGACCGTGGCTGTTGGGCGGCTTGATCCCGTTGTTCATCGGGCTCGCCCGCCTGCTGGCCATCCTATTGGCTGACAAACCCGAGACCACGACTGCCGCCCCGGAGGACACGACCCATGGCTAACCTTAAAAAGGCCCGCAGGGTCCTCATCCCCGTGATCATCCTGGGCATGATCGGCACCGTCGGCCTGATGGCCGTTGCCCTGGCGAAAGGCGTCAGCATCGGCGGGGAGTTGGG
>JACMPN010000453.1 GCA_014377495.1 Candidatus Sericytochromatia bacterium | reverse complement strand
GACCTGGAGACGCTGCGGGCCAAGGCCGGCGAAATCGAAACGGCCCTGCGGCCGATCCCCGGCGTGGTCGATTTGCAGATTGAAAAGCAGGTGCTGATCCCCCAGATCACCGTGCGCCTGGACCGGGCAAAGGCGGCTCAGTACGGGGTCCAGCCCGGTGCGGCGGCCGAATGGCTGGAAACGGCCCTGAACGGCAAAGTCGTCTCCCAGATCCTCGACGGGCAGCGCACCTTCGCCCTGGTCGTGCGGTTGGCGGAGCCGGCCCGGGACAACATCGAGGCCCTGCGGCAGATCCTGATCGACACGCCATCCGGGACCAAGGTGCCCCTGGCAGCCCTCGCCGACGTCCACGAGGACGTGGGCCCGAACCAGATCAACCGGGAAAACGTGCAGCGGCGCATCGTGATCAGCAGCAACGTCGCCGGTCGTGACCTGGGCTCGGTGATCGCCGAGATCCAGGCGGCGATCCGGGACCATGTCAGTCTGCCGACGGGCTACTTCGTCACCTATGGCGGCCAGTTTGAAAGCCAGCAGACGGCCACCAGGCAGATCGCCCTGCTCAGCGTGTTGTCCCTGGGCGGGATGTTTTTGGCGCTGTATGTGCTGTTCCGGTCGACCCGGCTGGTGCTGATGGTGATGATCAACATCCCCCTGGCCCTGATCGGCTCGGTGCTGGCGATTTTCCTGACGGGAGGCGTGCTGTCGGTGGCCTCACTGGTCGGCTTCGTCACACTGACGGGCATCGCCGCCCGCAACGGCATCATGATGATCAGTCATTACCTGCATCTGCTGCGGGAAGAGGGGGAATCCTTCGATGAACACATGATCGTCCGCGGGGCGAACGAACGGCTCGTCCCCGTCCTGATGACGAGCGCCACGGCGCTGTTTGCCCTGATCCCGCTGGCCATCAGCGCCGGCGCCCCGGGCAAGGAGATCCTGCAGCCCGTGGCCGTCGTCATTTTGGGCGGTCTGATCAGCTCCACCCTGCTCGACACACTGCTGACGCCCGTCGTTTTCTGGCACTTCGGCCGCTCGGCCGTCGTCACCCTCATGAACGCCAAGGGCCATGAATTGGCCCTGAATGCCGGACCCGATCTGAAAGAGGAGACCTTCCATGTATAAGACGATCCTGACCGCCCTCATCGCCGGCTTTTCCCTGACGGCGCCCGCCTGGGCCCACGAAGGCGAGCATCATGAGGACCACACCCATGCTGCACCCCATGGCGGCGTCGTGAGCACCGTGCAGCAGTTCCATTTTGAACTGGTCTCAAAAGGAAATCAGATCAAGGTCTACCTGCTGGACGACAAGCTGAAGCTGTTGCCGACCAAGGGCCGCACGGGCGAAGCGATCGTGCAGATGAACGGCAAGACTCATCGGATTGTTCTGAAACCGAATGGGGAAGCCTTCACCGGCCAATTAGACCTCAGCAAGGCAACCAAGTATGTCGCCGTCATCAGCCTGCGCATCGATGGCAAGATGTACCGGGGCCGCTTCAGCCAGCCCAGCCACGCCCTTTAGGTGCGGGTGGACGTGAGGGACGAGCATGGCTAGCCATCGGGGGATCGGCCAGGCCCATTTGGCTGCCTGTCTGTTTGGGCTGACGACACCGCTGGCGAAGGGGCTCGTTGGCCAATGTTCCCCTCATATTCTTGCGGGTCTGTTCTACGGTGGGTCGGGCCTGGGGCTGACCCTGTGGGGCATCCTCCGCCGCCAGAAAGCGGCGAGTGCCGAGGCTGCACTTCAGCGGCAGGATTGGCCATGGCTTGCCGGGGCGATTCTATTCGGCGGGATCATCGGCCCGGTGCTGCTCCTGACGGGTTTGAGCCTGACGTCTGCGTCCAGCGCTTCGCTCCTGCTCAATCTGGAGGGCGTGTTCACGGCCCTGTTGGCGTGGGTGGTCTTCCGGGAGAACGTCGACGGGCGCATCGCCCTGGGCATGGGCCTAATCGTGCTGGGCGGAGCGGCGTTCGCCTGGGACAGCCAACTCACCTGGGCGGGGCTGGCCGGCCCACTGGCCATTGCTGCCGCCTGCCTCTGCTGGGCCGTCGACAACAACCTGACCCAGAAGGTTTCGGCCGCCGATCCGGTGCAGATTGCCGCCATCAAAGGGCTGGTCGCCGGCCTCGTCAACCTGGGCCTCGGCTTTTGGCTGGGCGCGGCACTGCCGGCGCCGGCACCGGTGATCGCCGCGATGGCCTTGGGCTTTGTCGGCTATGGTCTGAGCCTCGTCCTTTTCATTTTGGCCTTGCGATCACTGGGCACGGCACGTACGGGCGCCTATTTTTCCCTGGCACCGTTCATCGGCGCAGGCGCCAGCCTCTTGCTCTGGCGGGAGCCCGTGACGCCGGCGTTTCTGGGGGCAGCGGCCTTGATGACCGCCGGGATCTGGCTCCATGTGACCGAGCGCCACGGCCATCTGCACACCCACGACTCCCTGGCCCACGCCCATCGGCACAGCCATGACGAGCACCATCAACACGACCACACCGGTGATGATCCGCCCGGCGAGCCACACACCCACCCGCACGTGCATCAGCACCTGGTGCATCGGCATCCGCATTTCCCGGATGTCCATCACCGGCACGAGCACGGAGACTAGAGCCGGTTCTGGGCACGCCTTGGCAAGGTCCTGGGGGCCTGGTC
>JACMPN010000452.1 GCA_014377495.1 Candidatus Sericytochromatia bacterium | reverse complement strand
GTCCGCGAGCGGGCCGCCCGCGAGGGTCGCAACCCCCGCACCGGCGCCGTCCTGAAGATTCCTGCGAAGAAGGCTCCCGTCTTCACCGCCGGCAAGGGTCTCAAAGAGGCCGTCTTCCCCGCCAAGACCAAGGTTGCCGCCGGCAAGCGCTAAGCTTTAGCATAGGCAAACAAAAAGCACCTCCGGGTGCTTTTTGTCGTTTGGGGTGATGGCGTGTGGGCGGCCCGCCTGCAGCTTAGTCGATCACCGTGAGACGCGTCCCGGTGGTCAGCGAGGCCCTTCCTCTGGTTCGCTGGGATCTGCCGTCAGGAAACGTCCTGCATTCGGACCACCCTCACCACCCACATGCCACCACGGCCGCATTTACACCCGATACGGGAGAGGTGCGGGAGACTCCTTAAAATTAGGGCGTTTGTCCTGAGCATCCGGCTAACTGGGGACAAATGCGTCAGTTTAGATACAAATCGTTGAAGGCGCCCACAAAAACCTGGTTCCCTTGCGGGAAACCTTAAGGTGGGGGTTCGAGCGCTCCGTAGGACGATCAGTCGACGCATCTCAGTTTAGATACGAACCATGGAAAGACAACACGAAACTCACCGTGATCGCCGCGTAGGTGCGCTGATCGGTGAGCTGAATGGAAAACCGCCGGTAACCTTCCCGGTGCGGGCTGAGCTCTTGGAGCCAACCGGCATTCAGCGCAAAATCGACGGCGTCGGGACCGTACAAGCGGGGGATAATGCTTTCGGTCACCCGAGCGACCATGCCAGGCGCATTGTAGGGCGCCGGGATGTACACTTTGCCAATCTGCCAGGACATGAGCCGCTCCCTGTTTCGACCGATAATACCATGTGGGAAGCCTCGCAAGGCGCATGCCAGAATGGACACGACATGGAAATTGGCCCATCAGCAGACTCCGATACCCCCAACGAATACGACGCACTGGTCAACGACCAAGTCACCGTGACCGGTACAGCGCGCGAAATGGTCTACCGGACAGCACCGCCCCAGAAGACCACTGGCAAGCGAGGGTCCGAAGCGCTGCCGGACGTCGGCAGCACCGTCCTCTCCACGCCCGCCGCCCAATCGGCCTACCGGGGCTTTGGCGTCGACGGCCTGAAGACCTTCATGTTGCAGGAGTTGCTCAAGCTTGGCGGGCGGGCGTTAGATGACGAAATGGCCACCCTGATTTCCACTGACGAGCCGATCGTCCGGCGGGCCCTCAGAGCCACCAAGATGCTGGCCCTGCAATGGCTCGAAGACGCCCGCCAGTCCCAGGACATGCGCCTCAAGTGCCAGGCCCTGTTCGAGCGCATTCCCACCTTTGCCACCGGCCGACTGGTCGAGGCGGACCTGCCGGCTGCCCCGGCGGCCGACTCCACGCTGCCAGCCGTGCCGCCGGCGCCCAAACGGGTCGGCGCCGTTGCCGGTGTGGCCCTGTCACCGGGTGATCGCTTACACATTTTTTCCGACCTCAAAGGTGATATCGGCCGCCTCAAACGGCTGCTCAAATCCCATGCCCTCGTCGATGAGCGGGGCGAGTGGCAACCGGGACCGGAAGCCTACCTGTTGATCGTCGGCGACCTGATCAACAGTTCCCCCATCGATGCCTGGGGCCCGGTCAGCGAGCATGCCTTTGCTGTGATTGAGACCCTGCGGCGGCTGTCGGCGGTCGGTCATATCGGCTTTTCGGCCGGTGGCACAGACATGTCCATTGCCAAGCGCACCTTTTTCCGTCACCCGCGGTACGGGTTCCAAGCGCCGCAGGGCATGCCCCGCTTTGCCCAGGGCCTCGTCCTCCTCAAGGACTTCCTCAACGCCACGGCTGCAGCCGATCTTCAGCATCCGTATGCCGCGTGGACGCTGACGGACGGCTTCTTCCGGCTGAAGCCCAGCCATCAGCTGCTCGGCCTGCCTCAGCTCGAGCTCTGGGCCAGCGGCGAACAGCCGGACGTCTACCCGCTCGTCGAGGCGATCGAACGGACCACCGATTTCATCACCAAAGGGGCCTGGACCAGCCAGCAGAACGTCAACGACGAGATCCCGACCATGTTGCCGATGGGCTGTGATGATCTGGCCTACGCCGATTCCCGTGAAGCCCTGTTGGCGGGCCTGCTGCAGGGAACCGGGACGATCGAGTTCCTGCGCACCGCCCTGGCAGCGCAGTGGCGCTTCCGTGGCGGCGAAGAGGTCCACGTCGTCAGCCACTCCGGCATCGGCCCCGCCGAGATCGCCCAATGGTCCGCCTGCAAGGAACAGGGCTGGGAGCTGCCGCCGCTGGCCGAGTTCCTCGCCGCCCACCCGGCCGTCAGTAAAACCAACCAGGCCCGGCTGCAGCAGTCCCTCGCCAGTGTCGGGATCACGGACGTGGCCGGGCTGGTCGCCTGGGACGGTGAGACGATGGCCCAGCGGGCCATGGAGCGCCGGGCCATCGACAGCCTCTGTCAGACGATGGGCCTGCGGCGGGACAAGACGGGCTTTGCCACCGGCTGGGATAAGTGGCGGCGCGAGTGGCAACAGCTGGATGCCGGCGGCCTGGCCGGCGGCGACCTGGACGGCGGACAGGGCAAGATCGAGGTCCTGGGGACGATGAACGACCAGGCCGTCGCCGCTTACGCCACCAAGATCTGGTCGGATCTCTTTGGCCAACCTGCCCCGCAGACCCGCCGTCCGGACGGCACGGTCCTCTGGGATACCGGCCGCTGGAAAGGCACGCTGCACATCGACCCCAGCGTACGGGTCATCCGCGACGCCTTCGGCCGGGTGCAATTGCCCATGAAGCACGACCTCACCCTGGAGTTCATCGGCTAAGGGGTTGTTTGAGAGCGGCTGGGGCGGTCGGATTGCCCAGTCCGTCACACCGTGAAGGCGAATCAGTGAGAAACGGGCCTTCCTAAGCTCCTTGAGAGGCTGTCGCCACGCGCTTCCCAGCACGCAAACCGCCCCAGCCCCCTCTCAAACAACCCCTTGTAACACGCGCCACCCATGGCGCTACAACGGGGTTTCGGCGCCGCCAACCTTCTTGACGGTGACCCGCCCGTCGGCGAGATAGGCTCGCACGGTGCGGCCGGATTTGCCGCCCACATCGCAGCCGGTCAAACGGATGTTCAGCTTGCCCAGGTGCGCTTGGACGGCGTCGGCATTGCGGGCCCCGATGTTCATCAGGTCGTTGACCGGGGTGAACATCTGCGCCCCCCCGGCGATCTTGGCCCAGAGCCGGCCGCGCAGGGCCCCGCGGGCACAGACGGTGGCGACGAGCAGGGGCACGGCCGTATCGGCGAACTTCCAGGGATTGGTCTTGTCCCGACCCAGGTTGCTGTCCGGCAAAACGACATGCACCATGCCGCCGACCTTGATGATCGGATCGTAGAGGATGAGGGCGATGCAGGAGCCCAGTCCGGGCGCTGCCAAAATGACGTTCGGATCCTGCAGGACCTGATGCTCGGACATGCCGACGTTGACGACCGTGTGTTTGGGGGGTTCCAGGGGACACATGCCGATCAGGTCGCAATGCCGATGGAGTGGAAGATCGCCCCCAGGGAGTCGGGGTCCGGCAGGATGAAAAAGTACCCTTCGAGGGCCCGGTCACCCTGGAAGAAGTTCGTCTCGATAACCAACGCCAGGTTGCCGGCCGCACTGAGCTGGATGAGGATGACGTCGATCAGGGCGCCGGCCATGTCGATGGCGAGGGCCGGTGGTGTCAGGCGCATCGTCAGCTGACAGAACTGGGACAAGGCCCGCATGTAGCTGGAGCTGAGGATGTTGCCGATCTCGGTCAGGGCCGACTGGGCCATCTCGTCGATACCGGCCGTGATGTCGACCTCGGTCTTGAGCATCATCGAGAGCAGGTACTCGGCCCGGTCATGCGGCAACAAAAAGAGGATATGCCCCTCGGCCTCGCCAGTCATCGCCTGATAGACGCCGACCATGACCTTTTCCGGTCCGCCCAGGATGTCGGCCACGGCGTTGATGGGGACCACGTGTACTTCAGGCACTTCCAGGCGGATGGTCGCCCCGACCATGACGCTGAGGCTGGTCGCAGCCTGCGAGGCCCCGATATTGCCGATCTCCTTGAGGGCATCCAGCAGCATCGGGCTGGCGGCCAAGACAGCGAGGTCCATGGTGTCTCTCTTTGCTCGCGTTACGCATATTCTTTGAGGCGTGTGCGCATCCGCATCACCGCCTGGCCGTGCAGCTGGCAGACCCGGGCCTCGGTCACTTCGAGGACCTTGCCGATCTCTTTCATGGTCAGATTTTCATGATAGTAGAGGGTGATCAGCAACCGCTCACGCGGGGGCAGGTTTTCGATGGCCGTGATCAGGGCGCCGCGCAGGTCGCGGCCTTCCACCTGATTGGTGGGCGACTTGGCGTCCGAGGTGGCGACCGTGGACTCCAGGGTCATCCCCCCGCCGTCCCCGTCATCCGGCGAGAGCAGGTAGTCCAGGCTGAGCATCAAATGGTTGCTGTCGGCGAGGATCTGGCGCAGGTCCTCGATGCTGATCCCCATCCCCTCGGCGATCTCCGGCTCGAGCGGGGCGCGCCCGAGCTCGCCTTCGAGCCGGACGATCGTCCGTTCGACGGACTTGGCCTTTTGGCGCAGGGTGCGGGGCAAGGGATCCTGAGCCCGCAACTCGTCCAGGACGGCACCGCGGATCCGTGGGGCGGCGAAGGTCTCGAAGCGGATGCCGCGGACGGGATCGTATTTCTCGATGGCCTGCAGCAATCCGAGGAAGCCGTAGCTCATCAGGTCTTCCTGTTCCATGCCCTGGGGCAGGGTGATCAGGATGCGCCCGACGACGTGGCGCACGAGCAGGGCGTATTCGCTGGCGAGCTTGTTGCGCGCCTTGGCGTCCCGTTGCGTCTGATAATCAGACCAGAGCTGAGCCCGAAGGGCGACATCAACCTCCCGAGCCATGTTCCTCCACCATCGCCGGCACGGCATCCGCCGGCAGGCCGCTCGTATCGGTCACCTCAATGGTCTCCAGCGGCAGGCCGGAACCGTCGGCGTGCAACCGGTGCAACCAGCCGATCAACGCTCCGACCCCGGCACCGATCGCGGCGCCGGCCACCGTGCACAACAGGGCCCGCCAAATGATCGTATCCGTCGTCAACCCGGCCCCGAGCCCGACAATGGTGGCGACGATACAGAAGATCAGCCCCACTTGCAGGGCCAGACGGGCGAGACTCACCGGATCCCCTCCCGCCGGAACAGCTTGGAGATCAGGCTGCCACCGCCGGGCAACGACATCGGACCCACACAATGGGCCTTCAGGTCGGCGATCACGGCCAGATCGGCAAACTCGCCCAACGTGGCGATCCCGCTGCCGCTCTTGCCGATCAACAGCATGCGGTCCCCCACTTCGATCAGGTACATGTCGCTGCCCAGTCCCAAGCTGCGGTTGGCCCACAGCCGGATGACCTCGTCGCCCCCGAACGTCTGGGCGGGCTTGCCGAAACGCCGGTACAGCGCGGCAGTGCCCCCGATCAACGCCAGCACGAAGGCGAGCTTGAGGGTCACGTCGAGGAAGCCGGGCCCCGCCGGCGCCTTGCGGGCGTCGGCGACATCGGCATAGACGGTGTCGGGCAAAAACTCCCCGGCGCTGGGGTCAGCCCGGTCGGCGGCGTACGCCGTGGCTGGCGCTAAAATCAACAGGCTGCCAAGCAGGAAAAGCTTAGCGAGCCATGACTTTCTTGATGGCATCGAGTACACGGTCTTCCTGGAAGGGCTTGACGACAAAATCACTGGCGCCCGCCTGGATGGCGTCGAGCACCATCGCCTGCTGGCCCATCGCGGAGCACATGATGATGCGCGCCCGCGGGTCTACTTTTTTGATCTCTTTGACGGCTGTGATCCCGTCCATTTCCGGCATCGTGATGTCCATGGTCACCACGTCTGGCTTGAGTTCCTGGTAAAGGGACGCAGCCTCCGCTCCGTTGGCGGCTTCTCCGGCGATCTCGTACCCGTTCTTTTGCAGGATGTCCTTGATCATCATGCGCATGAACGCAGCATCGTCGACGACTAGCACTCGGGCCATTCGGCAGCCACTCCTTACCTAAGATTCAAACCATTCATACGCTCAGCGCGGCCGACAATCTCGGTGATGCGCAAGCCAAAGTTTTCGTTGATGACGACCACTTCGCCTTTGGCCATCAGCTTACCATTGACCAGCAGGTCGACGGGCTCACCGGCAAGCCGACTCAACTCCACAACGCTACCACGTCCAAGCTCCAACACATCCTTGATTTTGAGCTTGGTGGAGCCCAGCTCCACGGCCACCCGCAACGGGATGTCCATCACCAGGTCCAGACTGGACGGCAGGTTGCCGTCATCCGGAGCTCCGGGCAAAGGTGAAAACTGTACCGTCTGAACCGACACAGGCGCTCCTGGGGCGGCAACCTGCCGTCCGGCAAAGCCACCGCCACCGCCAGAGGGCTGGGGAGCATAGGCCGGCTGAGGCTGGGAGGCATACTGCTGCTGCGGC
>JACMPN010000451.1 GCA_014377495.1 Candidatus Sericytochromatia bacterium | reverse complement strand
ACTACGCCTCCTTCGACAAGATGTGGCAGAACAAGTCCCTCTCCGCCATGCCGACTTTTGGTGACAAGTACACCCGCATTGCTTTTGATGTAGCTGTTAAGTAAGTGTCTGATAACACTCGACGGACGAGCTGTTAACACTCAGTGGACGAACAATCAATCATTGCCGCCGCCGCCGACCTGCCCAGAGTCGGCGGTGGTATCGTCATTGGGATTGGGGATGATGCGGCGGTCGTAAGGCCGGCGGTCGGCTATGAAGTCCTGACCATGGACACGCTGGTCGACGGGGTGCATTTCACCCAGGCCTGGGCGAGCCCTGCCGATGTCGGTTGGAAGACCCTGGCCGTCAGCGTCAGCGACCTGGCGGCGATGGGCGCCGAGCCACGGCACGCCCTGCTGGGTCTGACGTTGCCGGATACCTTGACCGAAACCTGGACGACCGGGTTTTTTGCCGGCCTGGCCGAGGCGTGTCAGGTATGGCGGGTGCCGGTGATCGGCGGCGATACGGTGCGGGGTCCTGCACTGGTCATCACGTTGACGTTGACGGGTGAAGCGCGCCAGCCCCTGTTGCGGACGGGGGCCGAAGCGGGATGGCTCCTTGCGGTAACGGGTAACCTCGGAGGTGCGGCCGCTGGCCTCCATGCGCTGCAGACAGGCAAAACAGCCCCCGCAGCGGCACTGACCCGCTGGCGACGACCGCCAGCCCGTTTGGAGGCCGGACGGGCCCTGGCAGCACTGGACCGGCGCATTGCGTGTACGGATTGCTCGGATGGTCTGGTCATCGCGGCCGGCCTGCTGGCGGGTGACTTGGGCCTGGAACTGGATGCCGACAAGCTGCCGATCGATCCGGCCGCAATGGCACTGGCCGATGACCAGAACCAGGCGATTGACTGGGCTTTGGTGGGCGGTGAGGATTACGAGTTGGTCCTGGCCTTCCCGGCGGCCAGTGAGGCCGAAGCCAGGGCGGCGGTTGCGCCGTTGCCACTCACTGTCGTGGGACGGTTGCTACCGGAGGCCGGCCGCTGGCTCTTTCGGGGAGGCCGACGGCAGGGGCTTCCCGCCCATTGGGGCTTTCGGCATTTCTAACTTCTTCTGGCCCGTGAGATAGGGCCGCCACTGGGGCGCCAGCGTCTCCAGGGCTTCCAGGTCCGCTTCTTTCAGCAGTTTGGCATTGACCAACTGGTCACGAAACAGGGCCAGGGCCGGTCGTTGACGCACTACCGGTTCATCGTAGGCGCTGGTCCGGGCAGGCAACCGACTGAGCCGGGCGTTCCAGCGGGCGGCCGACTCCCGGCCGGCCAGGGCGGTCACGGCCACTAAGGCCGCATCCAGTCGGGGCGCGCTCGGTGACAGCACCCAGGCCCGACCCACCATGGGACTGCGGGCCGCATCCGACCCACTGGGCACCGGGGCGATACCCAGATCATCCGCGGCCGTCAGGTCGTTGAGCTGGGGAAGATTTTCGGGTGACCCGATGGCCATCGCCGCCCGCCCGCTGGCCAGAACATCGACGCTGCTCCGTTGAGTCTGATGGAAAGGCCCGATCACCTGGCGACTGCGTAGCGTCAGCAAATACTGGGTCGTTGCCCGCCAACGGGGATCGGGTGTGAGTGTTTTGCTGCCGTGGGCCCAGAGGAACGGCAACAACGTCGCCGGTTCCGTGGGCAAACTCATGAACGCCTGTTTCGGCTGTTTTTTCTGGAAAGCGATCCCCCGCAGCATCAGGTCTGCGGTGGTGACCGGCACCGGCGTCTCGGCGGCAAACAGGGCGGATTTGCGGTACATCAGGGCCAGACAGCTGAGCTCGAAGGGTACCGCCCACGTGTGACCGTCGACCGTGACCCGTTTCCAGGCGGCCGGCAGGAAATCCAGGCGGTCCCGCTCGCTGAGATGGGCGTCAAGCGACAGCAGGCGGCGGTCTTTGATCAGCGGGGGCAAGGAGGCCAAAGAGACGAGCGCCGCATCCGGTCCGGCGGGCTTGCCGATCTGGGCGAGGAGGACCTCGGGGCGCACGGCCTTGATCGTGATCGCCCAGTCGGCATGCGCCTCCTGCAACGGCGCGACCAGCTCCGCCAAGACCCGCGCCTCGGCGCTGGGCAGACTGTGCCAGATGGTCAAAGGCGGTGGCGGAGGCTGCTGCTCCCAACATCCGAGGAGGATACCGGAGGCCAGCAATAGCCCAAACCCCGCACGGGTGCGAGCGTACGGCATATCGGGGCGAATGATACCCCGCCCGACATTTGGCCACAAGGCAATTCCAGCTTGAGTACAAGCCGGTCGCTCGGCTAAAATAGTCGGAGCGAGGCAACACATGTCCTTGACCGGTAGCGTCAATCTCAACGGTGGCGGCAGCGGCGAAGGTTACGTCCCAGTAACCAAGTCCAAAAAGAATGCCATCGATGGGGAAGAAGGCGCAGCTCGACAAACTACAACCAACAGCGGGGGCAATGGTGCCGGGTACCATCAGTCACCCCGCTCGGACGTGCAGGAAGTGTTTCTCTTCACCCTGCACGAGCCTTTCAAAGGCGCGCTCGCCAAACTGATGGGCCTCCTCGAACAGGTCAACAACATTCCCCACGACGTGCGCATCGCCATCGTCTCGGGCCCACTCGGCTACATGTCGAACATCCGCTCCGTGCGGCCGACCCCCTTCATGCCTACGCCCACGCTCCTCCGCCCCCTCATCCGCTAGGTAGAGGCGGGTTGTGGGAGCGGATGGCAGCCCGCCTGCAGGCCGAACCCCTCCTAAGGTCCACTAGGACCTGTCGTCAGGAACCGTCCCGCATTCGGACCACCCTCCACCCCCGCAACCCACCTCTACTGGCGCCACGATGCACACCGAGACCAAGCGCCTGTGTTGGCAACCACACACCAAACTTGGTTCCCCCGACGTGGGGCACCTTAAGGGGGCTGGACGCACCATTCTGCGCAGAGGTTTTGCGTCTGGGGACGCCCACGCCTGGACGGGTCTTGGGGAAACGGTTTCAGGGTGTCGTTAGCCGTGATGAGGCAGCACAAGAGGCTCTCCGGCATGCAAGCGAAGAGCGGAATGGCAGTGTGTGGCGGCGAAACGGGATCCGGGATCGTACGGAACCCGGGTCATGGGGCACGGGCCATGGGGCACGGGCCATGGCCTCGCTCTTGGTGGCCCTGAACAGGCACAGGGTT
>JACMPN010000450.1 GCA_014377495.1 Candidatus Sericytochromatia bacterium | reverse complement strand
GCCAAGGGCGTTTGCCCGTGACGCACTGTCCTGAGGGGTAGCCGGAAGCGTTATCCAGAAAAACTGGATCTTGCCCACATGCATCCTTGATTTGCCTGGTCATCATAAGCTCAACTACATCAACCCAGTGATGCGAAGGAACTCGACGAGGGTGCGCCCCCAACTTGGCCTGACGATGATTTTGCTCGCTGTGACGGCGGTGGGTTGCAATGGCCGTTCCCCTGTTGCCGCTGCGACCTTCCTGCCTCCGGCGGCCCGTGCTGCCAGCACCCAGCCTGCTAAAGCCATCAAACCGCCTGCCGCAGCCCAATCATCCTGCTGGTGGCGGACTTGGCGCGTTTACGCGGTGGCCAAATGGCTCTGCGTCTGTTGGTAGGTCATCGATTTCAGAGGGAAGGCTTGGGCGCAGGTGATCGTTTGCCTGATCATTGCTCAGTTGAGCCCTACCTTATTACGGTGAGGTGACACGTGCCGGAGATGCTGAGGGATAACGCTCACGAGACCACTGGCTGGCAGCAGGTCGTTCATGACTTGCGCCAGGAAGAGAGATCTGTTCCGCCTGGGTCTAAGGCCCAACTCCTGGCACTGGGGCGATTGGGCGATCAGTTGCGCTGTGCCCCCTCATTCCAGGAAGAGTCGGTAGCGATCCTACAGCGGGCAGTCGTGTTGGCGTTGCAGTTAAACCAACCAGAAGCCCTCGCCGCCAACCGTGTCCGCCTCGCCACGGCTTTGCAGTATTCCGGTCATCATGATGTCGCGATTGCTGAGTTTCACCTGGCACTTGCCGGGATCGACGCCAATCGCATTCGGGGCCTCAAAGATTTCGCGTGGCAACACCTGGGCAAGTGCTTTGCGGAGATGGGGGCTTACTCCGAGGCCCGGAGATGCCTTCGCCGGGCCTTGCTGTTGCGCCGACGTCGTGGTGCCGAGTCGCTGATCGCTTCAACCGAGCGGGCACTTGCAGTTTTGGCCGCTTGGGAGGTTGGGGGCTGAGCGCTTACCGTTTGGGTGCGGACAGGCCTTGCGTCGTTGGAGGGCTTTTGGATTGCCTCGGCCCCCGATAGGGCTGCCGCCGCATGCTGCCACCAATCGCCTGCTCCGCACCTGCACGGCCCCTTAGCCGCCGGATGCGCGCACTGGTTGGATCGGGAGTAAGCGCATTGGTGCGGCGGGGTGGAAAGTCGGTCCCTATCCCGCTTTTTTCTACCGAGCGCCGATCAAAGATGGTTGACCGACTGCGCATAGACGTGGGACACGCTGAGGCAGGCCCTGGACCTGATGGCGCATCACGACCGGCAGGTATTGGTCGCGCTGAAACGCCATGTCCGGCAGGGGTTACAGGTATGCGAAGCACACGATGCTGCCAGGCTGGTCCAAGGTGGGGCGGCATCGGTCCTGATTGTGCCCTGCCTGGCGGAGAGCCTGGCGAATTACGACCGAGCGGCGTCCAGGCCGTGACGCCACCTGCAGTCGTACCGGTTTCGCAGCGCCAGGCCAGACACCGTTAGCCAGCAGGGCAAGCGCTTCAGGTGAGCTTCTTCAAGCCGATGAACAGGGCTGTCGCGATGGCGCCCAGGCCGATCACGCCGCCGATGAGGGCACCGATGCCGAGGCTGGCGCCGGTGGCCGCGGCGATCCCCAAGCCCAGCCCGGCCCCGATGGCCGTGGGCAGGACAAAGGCGCCGATGAGCCTGATAGTGTGCCACACGCTGTCTGTTTGCGGTGAGGGCGGTGGATCCATGGGATCGGACAACGCCACTTTTGGTTGCAGTTGCTGCAGCGTCAGGCTGTCGCTGCTTGCGGCCGTGCGGGTCATGGCGGAGGCGGGGCGGGGGAAGTTCAGCCGTTGGGACGCGGGTATCACTGCCTGTGACCCGCCAAGACCTGACAGCATATGCCCTCCGTTTGTGATTGTCATGCATGATCTGTCGGCCGGATGGGCGCGGACTGACGTTAACGTCCGCTTACGCTTCGCTTATCATCAGTGGCCGATTACGGAGAGCCGGGCAGCGATGGCTAGACGGACGGTGTGACTGGCGGTGGTGTCTCCCTAAAGCAGGACGTTGTTATGGGGGTGGAGGCGAGGGGGCAGGTTTTCCCTGCCCAGCATCTCCAGGAGATCGATTTCGATGTTCCGGCAGATCGTCGACATGGGCGTGTCGTGTAAGGCACTGTCGAAAGGGTTTTCGCTGAATTCTCCGATCTGCTCCATGGTAAAAAACACCCAGGAAATGAGGAGTGAAAACGGCACGGTGAGCCAGGTTTGCCAGGATCCGAGGCGGGACATTTCCGTCAGCAGGGCAAATGGGATGAGGAAGATGAACAGATCGACGAAGATGCGGCTGAAAATGCTGTACTGCCGGAACAGGGGCGTGTATTTGATGCGTTCGCAGCCACCCTGCAGGTCGATCAGTTCGGTGATCTTCCTGACCAGGTCGGAATGCTCGAAGTCATCAATGGTCTTCGCCCGCTTCAGCTCTGTCAGGGTGTCGATCTGGGCGTAGAGGGCACCACTGGCGATGCTGGAGCGGTCCTTGATCCGGTCATAGATGTCCATTTTGCCGTAGTCGATGAAGAGCTGTTTGATGGCGAGCTCATAGTTGCCTAATTCCGCCGCTTCCGACACGACGGACTGGTGCAGGTTCTCCCGGCTGGTGGCCCACGGGATGGTGCGGCGCAGTTGTAGCCGGAGGATGTTCACGTAGGCCAGGTGCCGGTAGAACAACTCGTCCCGGGCCTGCAGGTCCGGGACGAAGGCCATGACCATCGCCCCCAGACTGCGGCTCGTGTTGGTGATCCCGCCCCAGAGTCGGCGGGCCTCCCAAAGTCGGTCGTAGGCCTGGTTGTTCTTGAAGCCGATATAGAACGCTACCGCCGTGCCGATGGTGGCCACCGGCAGGAACGGGATGGCGATCTCGGTGACGCCCCAGACTTTGTACAGGCTGCAGGCCGCCGTACTGACGGCCAGGGTCCGCAGCAGGTTTTTGTGGGCAAAATGCCAGAGAACCGCGAATTTGAATGTTTTACCGACGTACATGCACACATCCTGCCTGCCTGGTAAGGACGATCACGCCGGCCTGTGGGCCTGACCGCAAGGTCACCCCCATGTGGCTTGCGAAAGGCAAAAATAGGCGGCGTCACGACAGTATCAACGATTCGCGACGTCGACGGCCAGTGATGTCCAAGACGAGGCGATGGTGCGCCTACCCGGAATGGCAGTGGGAAACTAGCGCGTGGTCACGGTTTCGGCTTCGCCTGCCGCCGGGATGAAGCCATGGTCGGCGAGTACCTTCTGAGCCGGGTCGGACAGCACGTAATCGACGAACTCCCGGGCCATGGCCCGGCGGGGCGACTGGTCCAGGGCGACGATCGGGTAGGTGGCGACGACGTTCAGGCTGCCCGGGATGGCGACAGTCGTCACTTTGCCTTTGGCGGCGCCGATGACGTCTGAGACGTAGACGATGCCGGCATCCGCTTCACCCTTCACGACTTTGTCCAGAACCAGGCGCACGTTCGTCTCGTAGGCGGCAATGTTGCTGATCACCCGGGTCTTGAAGGTTGGGCCATAGCTGGCGTCACGGGTTGCTTTGTCCAAAAACTCCAGGGTGTAGCGGCCAGCCGGCACGTCTGCGTTGCCGACGACCAGTTTCAGGTTTGGCTGGGCCAGGTCGGCCGGGGTCTTCAGTGATTTTTTGGAGAGCAGGGACTGCACGATGATCAGACGATTCCGGACGAAGGTGCGGGTCTCACTCGCCGGCGTGCGGGTGGCGGCGACAGCTTTGGTCATGTGCAGGTCATCGGCCGAGGCGAAGACGTCCGCACCGGCGCCGGTGGCGATCTGGGCGACCAGTTCCTGCGAGCCGGCAAAGGTGTATTTGACGAGGGGATTGCCTTGCTTGGCCTCGAAGGCCTTGCCGATGGCCTTGAAGGCCTCTGTCAGCGAGGCGGCCGCATACACCTGGAGCGGCACGGCTGCGAAGATACCGGTGTTTGCCGACGTCAGGTTGCCCACGGCGGGCTGACAGCCGGCGGCCCAGGCGAGCAATGGGATCAGGATCAGGGTGCGGAGCACGGCGGGACGGGACATGGATGACCTCTCATTGGGATGTGATCCGCCAGCGGGCGGTGTATTCCCAGGAATATAGCGAGGGTCGGCGGGGAACGACAAGCGGTTGTTTGGCGTGGGCCGGCTCAGGTCGCCGAGGGCTCGCCCGATGTGGCCAGGTGAGCGAAAAAGTGCTCGGCGCTGGCGGTGATCACGGCTTGGGCCTGGACGATCATCGCCCGGTAGTCTGCGAGCATCACCCGGCCAAAGTCGGTCAGGATGGCGCCGCCGCCGTCTTTGCCGCCCGTCTTGGCGGCGACCACCGGTACTTGGAAGCACCGGTTCATCGTGTCGATGAGGAGCCAGGCCCGCCGGTAGCTCATGCCCATGTGGCGGGCGGCGGCAGAGATGGACCCGGTCCGGACCAGCGCATCCAGCAGGTCCGCCTTGCCGGGGCCCATGGCGACGTCGGTACCGAGACAGATCCGCAGTTTCAGTTCGGTGTGTCCCGCTGGTGGGTCGATCATGGTGGCGGCTCCTCGTCTGCGGCTTCCGGCAGGGTACGCCCTCGCGCCCGGGTGCAGAAAGCGGCTTGGCTGTAGTTACTGAAGCGGTCGACCGGCGCAATGCCCCTGACAGACTGGAAACCACGGTTTTTAACCGACACCGGATCGGCGGCGCCAAGGCACCGTCCTTGCCCGAAATTGAGGCCCTGCAAAGGCCCGTGATCAGGCGTCCCTTGCGGGTTTGGGGTAGGGGGCGGGGAGTGGTTCGCATCGGGTTGAGGCATGGGGAGGGCTGTGGTAAGCTGCCGTAGACAATTGCGAAGGTTGTAAGTGGAACTCAGCCGTTGCCGCCGTTTGACGGGGCTCGGGCTGGACATCGCCGGCGATCGAGGAGTGGGTGCAGACCCACTCTTTTCGCTGGAGAGGGGAGAAAGGCCGAACCATGCAGCAGGACAAAGGGCTCACCGACCGGATTACCGCGGCCGTTGCGCCGGTGGTCGTCGGACAGGGCTTTGAGCTGGTGGAAGCGGCCTGGGAAAAAGAAGGCGGCCGACAATACCTGCGGGTGTACGTCGACCGGCCTGAAGGCGTCAACCTGGACGACTGCGCCACGATCAGCCGGGCCTTGGACGAGCCGCTCGAAGCGATGGCGCTGGCGGAGTACTGCCTCGAAGTGTCGTCGCCCGGCGCAGAGCGGTCCCTCAAGACCGACGCTGATTACACCCGGTTTCAGGGACGCCTGGTGCAGCTCAGACTTTCCGCACCCATGCCCATCGACGGCAAGGGGACTCGCACCCTGAAGGGACGTTTGCTGGCCCATGACGACGAGACGCTGCGCCTTGGCGTGGGTCCCGGCGAAACGGGCACGGAGGTGGCGGTGCCCCGGGCGAGTATCACGACTGCACGATTGGCCCTGGCGATGCCCGGGCCCAACGAAAAGATGGAAGGAGGAAGCCGCATCGTCGAGCTGTAGAAGCCTCGATGCGGTTGATCGCAATGAAATTTGAACCATCTGTTGCCGAAGCCCTGAAGGAATACGCCAAAGAGCGTGGCTTGTCCTTGCAGGACCTGCGCGAGGCCTTCGAAGAAGCCCTGCTGATTGCCTACAAGAAGCAATACGGCGGCGAGGAGAGCCTGACGGTGCGGTTTGCCGAGGATCTCAGCGAAGTGAAGGTGCTCGCCCGCAAGACGATCGTTGAGACCGTCGAAAACCCGGCCCTGCAAATCGCCCTGGCGGCAGCGCTGGAGGTCATGCCCGAAGTCGAGGTCGGCCACGAAGTTGAAGAGGAGCTCGTCGTCACGGCGGCCAACCTCGGTCGGCTGGCGGCCCAGGTCGCCAAGCAGGCGATCCCCCAGAAGCTGCGGGACGTCGAGCGCCGTCAGGTGCTCGAGGAGTACCGGGACCGGGTCGGTGAGGTGATCACCGGCGTCGTCCAGCGCCTCGAAAAGAACAACGTGATCATCAAGCTGGGCCGCTCCGAAGCGGTGCTCTCGCCCAACGAGCAGATCCCGGGCGAGGTCTACCGGGTGGGTGACCGCCTCAAGCTGTATCTGGTGGAGATCCGCGAGACCCCGCGGGGGCCGCAGGTGGTGCTCAGCCGTGGGCATGCCGGCGTCGTCCAGAAGCTGTTCGAGCTGGAGATCCCCGAGATCGCCGAAGGCACGGTGCAGATCCGGGCTATCGCCCGGGAGCCTGGCTACCGGACCAAGATGGCCGTGATCAGCATCAAACCCAACGTCGACCCGGTCGGGGCCTGCATCGGGGCGCGCGGCTCGCGCATCCAGATGGTGGTCCAGGAACTGAAGGGCGAAAAAATCGACGTCATCCGCTGGAGCGACAACATCCCCGAGTTCGTCGCCGCGGCGCTGAGCCCGGCCAAGGTGATTTCGGTCGTGTCGGCGGAAGACGACGAGCGCAAGGTGCGGGTCATCGTGCCCGACTCCCAACTGTCGCTGGCCATCGGCCGCGAAGGCCAGAACGTTCGCTTGGCTGCCAAGCTGACGCTCTGCCACATCGATATCGAGAGTGAGAGTCACACGAAAGCCGATGTCCTCACTGTCCCGACCTGATTCCTGCGAACGCCTGTGCGTCTCCTGTCGGCAGATGCGGCCTCGGCCGCTGCTGCTCCGACTGTGTCGCAGGGCGGGTGGCGGGGTCGCCGTCGGCTCCACACGCACCTTTCCGGGTCGTGGGGCCTATGTATGCCGCGAGGTGGCGTGTTACACGCTGGCCCGGAAATATCGTAAACTGGAAAAAGCCTTGCGTACCGGCATTGATGCGGGTGTCTGGGTAGAGGTCGAGAGCGTTCTTGGCTTCGAGCTGACGTCCGGGTAGCCAGGGATCAAGTGCACAGTGGATTTTCATCCGTTGTGCACTTGATCCCAGCCCCGCATCACATGTAGCGTTGGGGCTGGCGCCACGACATTCGGAGGACGAAGTAAAACAATGGCGAAAACACGGGTCCACGAGCTCGCCAAAGAGCTGGACATGACAACGAAAGAGCTGGTTGACCTGTTGGTCAGTTGGGGCCATGACGACAAGCGGCATGCCGTGAGCGCCGTCGAGACCGAGCTGGTAGCCAAGGTCCGCCAACATGCTGCTTCCAAGGGCAACGGTGACGGGGCTGTCAAGGCCGCTGCACCCAAGGCCAAGGTTGAGGCCCCCAAGGCCAAGGCCGAGCCTGCTGCCAAGGCTGAGGCCCCTGCGGCCGAAGCCCCCAAGCCGGCAGCCGAGGCCCCCAAGGCCGAAGCCGTCAAGCCGGCAGCCGAGGCCCCCAAGGCTGAAGCCGTCAAGCCGGCAGCTGAGGGCCCGGCGGTCGAAGCCGCCAAGCCCGAAGCCGCCAAGCCTGTCGCCGGGGCCCCCAAGGTCGACGGCAAGGCCGACATCGCCAAGGCGGAACCAGCCAAGGCGGAAGCAGCCAAGACCGAGGCCGCCAAAAAAGCGGTTCCGGCCCGGGGCGTGAGCGCCCCGATGGCCGCCCGTCCGGCACAGCCGAAGGCGGCGACGCCGCCCCCGCCGCAGGCAACGGCGAAACAATCGTCCTCCCAGATGAAAGCACCCGCTTTGAAGCAGATCACCCGGGCCACGATGGCCCAGCAACAGGCGACCGTCACGCCGGCCCAGCCGATCCTACAGCCCGCTGCGGCCAGAGCGCCCGAGCAGGCAGCACCGCCTCGGCTGACGCCTGCGGCGCCCGTTCCCATGCAGCCCGCCGCCAGTGCCCAGGCCCCTGTGGTGCAGCAGCCAGCGGCGCCGCCGCCCCAGGTGGCAGCGCCGCACCGGCAGCAGCCGTTCCAGCAACCTTTCCAGCAGCCGGCTCCTTTGAACATCCGTCCCGCCGGTCCCATCCAGGGCCCGATGCCCCCGAACCGGATGGATCAGCTGGGTCCGTATGCTCCGGCCGCGCCGGGACAGCCGCAGGTCAGCTACCCCCGGCACGTGCAGCAGCACCCCGGTGGCAACCGTCCGACGGCGCCGGATCGCAACTTCGGCAACTTCGGCCCGGCTCCGATCGTCAATGTGGCGCCCGGCTCCCTCGGGCCGCCGGCAGCTCCAGCCGGTCAACGGCGCAAGGGTCCCGGTGGCGGTCCCGGTGGCGCCCGTCCCGGCGGCAGCGGCCGCAGCAAGGGCAAGCATCGTTCGCGCAGCGACAGCCCCGCCCGGGGACCGCGTGAGGAGAAGGCACCAGGCGCTCCCACGTTGGACCTGGAAACGAAAGTCCGCATCCTGCCCGGCATGACCGTCAAGGATCTGGCCGACCAACTGGGCCTGCGGGAAACCGACGTCATCAAGAAGCTCTTCATGCGGGGCATTTTGGCGACGATCAACCAGTCGTTGCAGATCGAGACCGCCGAGATGCTGGTCACCGATTACGGCTACGAAGTCGAGATCCCCTCTCCGGAAGAAGAGGATCAGATCGCGCTGACGTCTGCCGCCGATAGCGAAGACGCCCACCTGTTGGTCACCCGGCCGCCGGTCGTGACGATCATGGGTCACGTCGATCACGGTAAGACCTCTTTGCTGGACGCCATCCGCAAGACCCGGGTCACCGAGGGCGAAGCGGGCGGCATCACGCAGCACATCGGCGCCTATCAGGTCGACGTCGACGGACGTCAGGTCACCTTCCTGGACACCCCCGGACACGAAGCCTTTACGGCGATGCGGGCCCGTGGTGCCAAGGCGACGGACATCGCGATCATCGTCATTGCGGCGGACGACGGGATCATGCCCCAGACGATCGAGGCGATCAACCACGTCAAAGCGGCCAAGGTGCCGATCATCGTGGCCATCAACAAGATCGACAAAGCCAACGCCGACGTCGAGAAGGCCAAGCAGGGCCTGACCGAGTTCGGTCTCGTCCCCGAAGAATGGGGCGGCACGACGGTCGTCGTACCCGTCTCGGCCAAGCAGGGCGTCGGTCTGCAGGATCTGCTGGAGATGGTCCTGCTGGTCGCCGACATGGAAGACCTCAAGGCCAATCCCGACAAGATGGCACAGGGTGTGATCATCGAGTCCCAGCTCTCCCGTGGCAAGGGCGCCGTCGCCACTGTGCTGGTCCAGGCCGGCACACTGGAGGTCGGTGACAACTTCGTCGCCGGCGGCACCCACGGCAAGGTGCGGGCCATGCTCAACGAGCGGGGCAAGCGGCTCAAGAAGGCCCCGCCTTCGACGCCGGTCGAAATCTCCGGGTTCAACGGCGTGCCGGCGGCCGGTGACGTGTTTCGCGTCGTGGCCACCGAAAAAGAGGCTCGGGAAATCGCCGAGCGTCGTCGTCAGGAAAAGGATCTCGGCGCAGCCAGTGCCGTCCGGCATGTCTCTCTGGAAAACCTGCACAGCAAGGTCCAGGAAGGCAAGCTGAAGGAACTGAACGTCGTCATCAAGGCCGACATGATCGGCTCCAGCGAAGCGCTGCAGCAGAGCCTGGCGTCCCTGACAGCGGGTGGTGTCAACGTGCGGGTCATCCATACCGGCACGGGCGACGTCACCGAAAACGACGTGTTGTTGGCATCCGCCTCCGACGCCCTGGTCATCGCTTTCAACGTCAAGGCTGACGGCGGTGCGAGGGCCAAGGCGGAGCAGGACGGCGTCGACATCCGGCAGTACTCGATCATCTACAAGGTGATCGACGACGTGAAGGATGCCCTGGAGGGCATGCTCGAGCCGGAAATGGAAGAGATCATCACGGGCAAGGCCGAAGTGCGGGCCGTGTTCAAGGTGGGCAAGACCGAGCAGATCGCCGGTCTTTATCTCACCGAGGGCAAGATCCACCGGGCCAACTCCGTCCGTCTCTACCGGGCCGGCAAGTTGATCCACACGGGCAAGATCGACAGTCTGAAGCGCTTCAAGGACGACGTACGCGAAGTGGCCTCCGGCTACGAATGCGGCATGTCGCTCGACAAGTACCACGACTTCGTGGAAGGCGACATTATCGAAGCCTTCACCCAGCAAGCCAAGAAACGGGCGTAAGGAAGAACGGTGCCACCGGCGGGTGCGTCATCGCAGCCGCCGGGGGTCGTTCTGCCGGGGGGCGACCCCGGTGCCTGCAGAAGGAAAGGGGAAACCGATGAGCAGTCAACGGCCTCAAAAGGTCGCAGAAGCCATCAAGCGTGAAGTGTCGGACCTGCTCATCCGTGGGATCAAGGACACACGCGTCAGCACCGGGATGGTCTCGGTGACCAAGGTGGATATCACGGGCGACCTTCGGCACGCCAAGATATTCGTCTCCGTTTACGGCAGTGCGGACGAGCAGGAGCAGACGATGCTCGGTTTACGGTCCGCATTGGGGTATATTCGATCTGAGATTGGCAAGCGGGTCCCGATGCGGTTCACGCCGGATCTCTCGATCTGGCAGGACATGTCGCTGGCACAGGGTGCCGAGATACTCGATCTATTGGACCGCATCGCCCGTGAGGACAAGACACGTGCAGAGGGCTGACGTCGAAACCGTGGCCGAGCTGTTGCGGACCGAGGACGATTTCATCGTCTGCGGTCACTACCAGCCGGACGGAGACACATTGGGGGCTTCGGCCGCACTGGGCCTGATGCTCAAGGCGATGGGCAAAAAAGTCCAAACCTTGACGCCGGGACCATTGCCGGATCCCTTCATCAACTTTTTGGCCGAGACCGGCAATGTGTCGGTCGGCTGGCCACAACCCACGCCCGGGCAGTGGATCATCACCTGCGACTGCGGAAACGCCGGTCGTCTGGTGCCGCCTGGCACCGAGGTGTTCCCCATCGACCGGTTGATCAACATCGATCATCACCATGACAACAGCCTCTTCGGGACCGTCAACCTGGTCCTCAACGAGGCGTCCAGCACGGCCGAGGTGGTCTACCGTCTGGCTTTGGCCCTGAACTGCCCCATCACCAAAGAGATCGCCGAGTGTCTCTATGCCGGTCTGGCGACGGACACCAACGGGTTCAGCCTGAACTCGACGACGCCCTTTGCCCATCGCATGGCGGCGGACCTCGTCGCCGCCGGCGTCGACTCTGAGCACATGCACGCCCTCGTCTACGAGCAGCTGACCAAAGGCGCGGTGCGCATGCACGGCCTGGCCATGTCCGAGCTGCGTGAAGCGGCGGGCGGGCGCATCGTCTGGGCGGTGATCACCCGGGAGATCTTCGATCGCACCGGCACCGTCGAAGAGCAGTCGGACAGCATCCTCAATAAACTGCGGGAAGTGGCGGGCGTCGACCTCTACTGCCTGATGCGGGAGACCCTCGGCGGCTTCGTCAAGGTGTCCTTCCGCTCCAAGAACGACATGGACGTCAGTGCCATCGCCCGCCACTTCGGCGGCGGCGGCCACATCCATGCGGCGGGCTGTGTGCTCGATCTGCCGTTGGCCGAGGTCGAAAAACAGGTCATCGCCGTTCTGGAAGCCGAGTTGCTTGCTGCATGCAGGGTTGGTTAGTCGTCGATAAGCCGGCGGGTCCGACGGCGCACGACATCGTCGCCCGGGCCCGCCGCCGGTTGCACTTCAAGCGCATCGGCCATTCCGGCACCCTTGATCCGCCGGCCACCGGCGTGATGGTCCTGGCCCTCGGCAACGCCACCCGGCTGCTGCGGTTTTTGCCGGGTGACAAGACCTATTGGGGTCGGGTCACCTTCGGGGTCACCACCAGTACGCTGGACGCGACGGGCGCCGTGCAGGAGACCCGCTCCGTCGATATCAGCCAGGCGGCGATTGAAGCGGCCCTGCCGCCGTTTCGCGGGCTCATCGAGCAACAGCCCCCGATGGTTTCGGCCGTCCACCACGAAGGCAAACGCTTGTATGAGCTGGCCCGGGCGGGTCAGGACGTGCCGGACCGGCCGTTGCGGTCCGTGACCGTCCACCATCTGGAACAGTTGGCCTGGGAGTCACCCCATCTGGACCTGCGGGTGCATTGCTCGACGGGGACCTATATCCGCACGATCGCCGATGATCTGGGCCGGGCCCTCGGTCCCGGCGCCCATTTGTCTGTCCTGCGGCGGGAGCTCGCCAACGGGTTTGCCCTGGACCAGGCGGTTGACCTGGAGACCATCGAGGATGCCGCCCTGACACGGGCGATTCTGCCGATCGATGCCCCGTTGCTGGGGATGCCGGCCGTGCATCTGGCTGAGGCCGATGCGGTCCGGTTTCGCCACGGCAACCCGGTGGCCTCGACAGTGCCGGCGGGTCTGGTGCGGGTCTACGACGGGGAAACCCTCCTCGGCGTGGCCGCGTCGGATGGTCAGACATTGACCGCTGAGGTCGTGCTGGTGGCCGGCTGATGGGGTTTGCGGCGGCACGGAAAGCCCCTCGGTTGTCTGGTGTCGGGTTGCTGCGCCAGGCTGCGTTCCACTTCCTCACCGTACCGTCCCGGGTACGCTCGGTGGGTGTGCCTTGCCTGGCTTTGCCCCTCGACACCTGTCTTGGTCGCGGCTTTCCGTG
>JACMPN010000449.1 GCA_014377495.1 Candidatus Sericytochromatia bacterium | reverse complement strand
GTCCCGGTGTGGGCAGCCAAGGCCTCGAACGTCTGTTCGGCGAGGGCGGAATCCACCCAGCCGGGGGCCACGGCATTGACGGTGATGCGGCGGGGAGCCAGATCGAGGGCCAGTGAACGGGTCAGGCCGATCAGCCCGTGTTTCGAGGCACAAAAGGCCCCGTAGTGGGTGGCCCCGATGCGGCCGGTCAGGGCCCCGATGTTGATGATCCGACCACCGCCGGCCAGGTGGGGCAGGGCCGCCCGGATCGTCCGCCACGGCCCTGTCAGGTTCGTGGCGAGGGCGGCTTCCCAGGCCTCATCGGCTTCGGGACCGCCGAGCAAGGGCGAGATCGGGGCGATGCCGGCGTTATTGACGATCACATCGAAGCCGCCCAGCAGGGCGACGCCATCCGCCACCATGGTTGCGGCGGCAGTGGGCTCGGTGAGGTCGCTGATCAGGGGATGAACCGTGCCGGGCCCATGGCGGAGGGCCGCAGCGGCGTCATGCAGGCGGTCTGGCGAGCGGCCGGTGATGATCACCTGATCACCGGCGATGACGAAGGCACTGGCGATGGCCCGGCCGATGCCGCCACTGCCACCGGTGACGATCACCCGACGAGCCATGCGAGTCCTCCGGTCATGGGGGATACCCCACCGCACCATCGCCCGTGACGGACCGCCCCGTCAAGGGGACTCCGCCTGAACCGGGAAAAGGGGTTGGCTGTTTGCCAGGCGTTTCGTCCCACGATACCGTGCGCGATTGCACATCCCCACCGAGGGCGTCGAGAATGGACGGCTACCATGCCCATCCCGATTGACCACCGACCCCGGCGGGATTGGCCCTGGTTGCTGGCGTTCACCCTGCAGGCATCCCTGTTCAGTCCAGTTGGCGTCCTGGCGGCCGATCGGGAGGATGTCGCACGCACAAGCCAGCCGGCGCCAACTGCACCGGGTTTGGCATGGCGACGGCGGTGGGTCATCTGGCAGGAAATCCTCTGTGCGGCGCAACCGCAGACCCCGGCGAAAAGCACCAAAGCGCCGTACGGGGCAATCGAACAGGACATCCTCACGCGCACCAATGCATTTCGCCGGTCACAGGGCAAACGGCCGGTCCTGTGGAACGGGACCCTGGCGACGATCGCCCGGGACCGCAGTCAGGACATGGCCAAGCGCCATTATTTTTCCCACATCGAGCCGAACGGGGACTCGGTTTTCGACCGCTTGAAGCACAAATCCGTCGTTTTCACAGCCGCCCGGGAAAACATCGCCATGCTCAGCGGCTATCCGCAAACACAGCTGGCGCGGCTGGCCACCGACGGCTGGATCAAGAGCTCGGGCCACAAGGCCAATCTGGTCGCCACTGACGTCACGAAGCTCGGCGTCGGCGTTGCGAAACGGGCTGATGGCACCTACTACCTGACCCAGCTGTTTGCGAACTGAGCGCTTTCCGCCGTGGGTGCCACCAAGCCAGGCGCGTACGCGAGCAGAGGCGGCCATGAGCGAGCGGCCAGCGACAAGGATCATTCAAGGTGACCGACAGGTCAAAAAGGGTACGATCCATCACATTGACTGGTCGCAACGGATGATCGGCGCGTGACGGCGGATTGAATGGCTTTACAGGACCCCCGCCCACCGGGAGAGCCGAGTGACGATTCAACGCCGGTGTCTGTCAGACGCCCGGGCATTGCCGAGTCCTTGGTCCTCATCTGCTGCGCGTTCTGGGGCCCGTTGATCTGGATTCGGGATGCCTTGGGCGGCTGGTGGGATCTGCTGATTTTTGATAATTTCGTCTATCCGGGTATGTTCATCAGCTTGTTGGTCTTGATGATCATCGTCCTGCTGTTCTCGCCCTTGGCCCTCTTCGCCATGGCTTACGCCCGGCACTTCAGCCCCGTTTCCCGAGCCTCCGTCTTTCGCGTGACGATAGGGCTGGGGCTCATCGTCTTTGCTTGGGCGACTCCGCATGTACCTGGGCGCCTGGAATGGGCATGGCGGCACCACAAAACGCAATTCGAGCTGAGATCGGCACGCTCGGCGACATGACCGTACGACACCCTGAAATGCGAAAAAGAGGACATTGGGCATGGGCCCAGTGTCCTCTTTTCGAAGGCAGTTGAGGGGTTAGTCCTCGGTCTTCTTGGCGTACTTCTTCCGGAAGCGCTCGACCCGGCCCTCGGTGTCCATGATCTTCTGCGTCCCGGTGTAGAAGGGGTGGCAGTTGGCACAAATTTCCGTACGGATCTCGCCCTTGGTCGAGCCGACGGTGAACGTGTTGCCGCAAACGCACGTCGCCTTGGCGTCGTGGTACGTCGGGTGAATCCCGGCCTTCATAACTGATCTCCTCGGTTTGTTTTGCTTCGTTGCCGTGGCTAACATGTCCACGTCATTTCGCTAGATTGCGACACGCCAGTGTATCCATGGTTGCCTTGTGAGTCAACCGCCGACACCGGCCCGCCGCGCCACAAGCAAGCCTTCCCATACCCTACACCACTCTGACGCCTGCGACAGAGACCGATCCGTGATGTCAGCGACAACTTGTCCAACGTCCGGGAAACCTGCAACTCGCTGCAACATCGTTACACCCGTGTCACGGCACGTCTCGCCATCCATTTTAATCCTCCGTCCAGCCGGCCGTCTGCCCTGCAAATACGAGACGGTAAGCAACCGTTGGAGGTGGGGGCCCCCAAAGCAGGCCGCCAGGGCCTCAAACAGGAAGAGGGGGACGAGCGCCGGCAAGCCGGCACCCATCCCCCCAAGTGTGTTGCAGATCCCCGGTCTCCGAAATTGGTTGGGTGCGTTGCCACATGCGGTCAGGCCGCCGGGAATGGGCACATAAGGCCCGAAAACCCACCTTTGGCTAATAACACCCGCCCACGGACGACCCGACGCCGCTCATGAACCTGCCGAACCCAGCGTTGCGCTCAGGGCGCTCTCGAAGGGGAACCAAACCCCTAAGTGTGCCGGTGAAGCAGATCCGGAAGCCACTTCGTGCCTCGAACCGTTGACCTTTTCCAATTACATACTCTATCAGCTATTAACAATCAGTTCAAGCTTTTTCTTGCATGCATTTACACCGACCCAGTCCCGGCGCGGTTTCCGCATCCAAAATAACGTCAAACCATCTAGCCAATATCATCCTGGCAGCGAGATGCGGTGCGCACCCTGACATCACCCGCCACGCCGCCAAGTGCCGTGCCTGCTGGCGGGTGGGACGATGCGCCTACCCAGCGGCGAACAGCGGCCTGGCAACAACCAAATCGTTGATGTACGCAGGATATTGGGGGAATCGTCGCGCAGTGCAAAGAGGTGGCGATAGAACCCTTCGAAACGGTCGATCCTACCCCAGGCGGTTAAAAGCCGCGCCTAGACACCCTCAAGCAGGCATCGATTGGCCGCTTCCAAACAGCAAGAGGGGGACGAGCGCCGGCAAGCCGGCAACCGTCCCCCTAAGCGTTTAACAGATCCCCGGTCTCCGACATTGGTTAGGTGCGTTGCCATATGCGGTCAGGCCGCCGGGAAAGGGCACGAAGGCCCGAAAACCCACCTTTGGCTAATAACACCCGCCCACGGACGACCCGATGCCGCTCATGAACCTGCCGAACCCAGCGTTGCGCTCAGGGCGCTCTCGAAGGGGAACCAAACCCCTAAGTATGCCGGTGAAGCAGATCCGGAAGCCACTTCGTGCCTCGAACCGTTGACCTTTTCCAATTACGTATAGTATCAGCGATTAACAAACAGTTCAAGCCCTTTCTTGATTGCATTTACACCGACCCAGTCCCGATGCGGTATGCGGAGCCAAAATTCGTCCAGCGCCGCTGACCAAGACCTTCCCAACACAAGGATGCGGTGCTCTCCCCCATGATCACGGCATCCCCCACCACACACATATCTTCATCACGCGCCGCATCGTCCCCCACCCACTCGGTTGCGGGTGGTTGGGGACGATGCGGCGTTTACAAATCGGCCGTCGGCGCCAAGATTGTCGCCAGCGCCTGCCATGCCGGACCACAATCAGCGCCTCATGGCCTTCCCAGCCGTCGTGCCAGGGCCAAACGGGGGCAATCGGTCCGCCCGCTGAACCCACAATTTGTTAGCATATGGCGCGTAAGGTCGTCCTGACGGCCATCCGGGTCGACGCGCCCCCAAGGCCGGGCCCCACATGTTCAAAAGAAGAGGTTGAGGAGAATGATCATCGTCATGGCGGTGAATGCCAGTGAGCCCCAAGTCCAGCACGTCTTAGACCGGGTGGGCGAATTGGGATTCCAGACCACGGTCTCACGCGGGGTCGAGCGGATCGTCATCGGACTGATCGGCGACGAGAGCCGGCTGAATCCGGATGCCATCCGCGCTTGCGAAGGCGTCAACGACGTCATGCCCGTGAGCAAACCCTTTAAAGTGGTCAACCGTGAGTTCCAACCGCATGACACGATCGTCACGGTCGGCGACGTCACCTTTGGCGGCGACGGCCCCTGGCCGGTCATCGCCGGTCCCTGCTCGGTCGAGACCCCCGAGATGATGATCGAGGTCGCCCACGCCGTGAAGGCGTCCGGCGCCACGATGCTTCGGGGCGGCGCCTTCAAGCCCCGCACCAGTCCCTACGCCTTCCAGGGCCACGGCGAGCTCGGCCTCCAGTACCTGGATGCCGCCCGCAAGGAGACCGGCCTCCCCTTCGTCACCGAGATCGTCGATCCCGCCGACGTCGGGCTGGTCAGCAAGTACGCCGACATGCTGCAAATCGGCGCCCGCAACATGCAGAACTTCGCCCTGCTCAAGGCCGTCGGCCGCTCCCACCGCCCGGTGATGCTCAAGCGGGGCCTCTCCTCGTCCATCGACGAATGGCTGATGGCGGCCGAATACATCGCCTCGGAAGGCAACACCCAGATCGTCCTCTGCGAACGGGGCATCCGCTCCAGCGACAATCAGTACACCCGCAACGTCCTCGACCTGGCGGCCATCCCGGTCGTCAAAAAGCTCAGCCACCTCCCCGTCATCGTCGATCCCAGCCATGGCACCGGCAAGCGGTACCTCGTCTCGCCGATGGCGCAGGCAGGCCTGACCGTCGGGGCCCACGGCCTGATGGTCGAGGTGCATCCCCGCCCCGAAGAGGCCTGGAGCGATGGTCCGCAGTCGCTGACCCTCGAACTGTTCGCCGAACTGATGCGGGACCTGCGGGCCCTCGAAGCCTCGCTGAACAGCAACAAGGCCATCGCCGCCGCCCGTTAGGGCCAAAGGCGACCGACAGATGACGCACGGCGTGACACCCATCGGTGTCTCAGGGCTGGGGCTGATGGGGGGATCCCTGGCTCTGGCCCTGCGTCGTCATGCCGGTTTGGCGGTGCTCGGCCATGACCCCGCCCCCGGGGTGGCAGAGCTGGCCGTCAGCCGGGGCATCATCGATGCCGTCGCCGATCCGGCGGCACTGCGGGCCTGTCCGGTGATCTTCGTTGCCGCCCCGTTGCGGTACCTCGACTCCGCCTTTGACGCCCTGGCCGGCGCCACGGGGATCGTCACGGATCTCGGCTCGACCAAAGGCCCCGTGATCGGCACCGGTGAGGCCCGTTTCGGCGGCCGCTTCGTCGGTGGCCACCCGATGGCCGGTTCGGAAAAAATCGGCCTCGACGGCGCCGATGCCGACCTGTTCCAAAACGCCGTCTGGGTGCTGACGGCCACCGCCAACACCGATCCTGCCGCCCTCACCACCCTGGAAACCCTGCTCCCCCGCATCGGGGCCCGGGTCGTGCGGGTCCCGGCGCCCGAGCATGACGCGGCCGTGGCCATGATCAGCCACCTGCCCTATCTCCTGGCCTGCGCCCTGGTCGAGACGGCCCAACGCCAGCCCGATCAGGCGACGTTGCGGCTCCTGGCCGCCAGCGGCTTTCGGGACACGACCCGCCTGGCCCTGTCCAATCCGATCCTGGGACGCGACATGTGCCTGACGAACGGTGCTGCCATCCACCACCTGATCCCCCAACTGCAAGCCGTACTCACCGATTGGGCCGAGTTGATCGCTACTGGTGACGGCTCTGCCCTCGACACCGTGCTGCAGCGTGCCGCCGCCTGGCGTGGTGCCCTGTACGCCCCGAAAGAGACCCCCGCCCCATGAACCTTTCCGTCCAACCCCAAACCACCCCGTTGCTCGGCGAGGCCCTCGGCCCCGGCGACAAGTCGATCTCCCACCGGTCCCTCCTGTTCGGGGCGATGGCCGAAGGCGAGACGACCGTGTCCGGCTTCTTGGCCGGTGAAGACTGCCATGCCACCCTGAACGCCGTCACCGCCCTGGGCGTCACGGTCATCCAGGGCGAGACCCCGGAAACCCTGACCATCCGCAGCCCCGGCTATGCCGCCTTTGCCGAACCGGCCGATCTGCTTGATTGCGGCACCCCCGGCAGGACGAGGCGGCTGCTGCTCGGCCTGCTCGCTGCCCGCCCCTTCGTCGCCACGCTGACGGGGGATGCCACCCTGCGCCGCCGGCCCATGGCCCGGGTCGGCAAACCCCTTCAGCAGATGGGCGCCCAGATCCTCGGCCGGGCCGGCGGCACGCTCGCCCCTCTGACCATCCAGGGCGGTGACCTGCAGCCCATCCACTACGTGTTGCCCGTCGCCAGTGCCCAGATCAAGTCCGCCCTGATGCTCGCTGCCCTGCAGACGCCCGGCGAATCGACGATCACCGAACCGTTGCCCAGCCGAAACCACACGGAGATCATGCTGCCGGCCTTCGGCGGCCACTACACCCAGGACGGCCTGACCATCCGCATCTCCGGCCCACAACACCTGCACGGCACCCATGTCGAGGTGCCGGCGGACATCTCCTCGGCGGCATTCCCGCTGATCGCCGCCCTGTCGGTCCCGGGCTCGGACGTCACCCTCCTGCGGGTGGGCGTGAACCCGACCCGCATCGGTCTGCTGACGACGTTGCGGGAGATGGGTGCCGACCTGACGTGGGAAACACCCGACACCGTCGGTGAGCCCATGGCGGACATCCGCATCCGGTACCGGCCCTTAAAAGGCGTGGCCGTGCCGCCTGAGCGCATCCCCCTGATGATCGACGAGCTGCCCATCCTGGCCGTCCTCGCCACGCAGGCTGAGGGCGAGACGGTGATCACCGGCGCCGAGGAGCTGCGGGTCAAGGAATCCGACCGCATCAGCCGCCTGGTGGAGTTGCTGCGCTTGTTTGGCGCCGACATCACCGAGCGGCCCGATGGCTGGACCGTCACAGGCAAGACACCGCTGCACGGGGCGTCGGTCACCTGCTGGGGCGATCACCGGCTGGCGATGTCCGCCGCCGTGGCCGGCCTGATCGCCACCGGTCAGACCGTCATCCAGGATGCCGACGCCATCCAGACGAGCTTCCCAGGCTTTGCCGAATGCCTGGAGGGATTGGGCGCCACCGTCCACTGGTCTTAGGCTTGTCGGCGCAAAAACTGGCAGTTTATGCGCCGACAACCCCTTAAAGACTGAGCAGCAGCTGGGCGATGAGGATCTTGGCGACCATGGCCACCGGAAAGACGGTGGCGTAACCAGCTGCGGGCCTGTCGTCGTCCGTCTGTTCGGCGGCAAAGGCGAGGACGGCCGGTTGCGTCTGCATGCCGGCCAGGACGCCGATCAGCGTACCCAACGGGATCCTCAGCCAGCGGTGACCGAGCCACAGGGTGCCCAGGGCGGCGGTCAGGGTGATCAGGGTCCCGGACAGAAACAGGGCCATCCCGCCGCTCTGGCTGAGCGTCTGGGCAAAGGCATAGCCCGAGCGGGTCCCGATCCCCGCCAGAAAGAGCATCAGGCCGAACTGCCGCAACGTCAGATTGGCGCTGTAGGGGAGCGACCAGATGATGGGGCCGGTGCGGCCCAGGGCGCCGAGGATCAGCCCCGCCAGCAGCGGACCCGTCGCAAAGCCCAGCCGGAACGTCATCCCGCCAGGCAACGGCAGGGGGACGATGCCCACGAGCAGGCCGAGGGCAATGCCCAGGCCCAGGGTGAACCCGTCGACCTCACTGATGCGTTTGTACGAATCGCCGAAGTAGCGGGTGACTGCCGAGATGTGGTCCTGGGGGGCCACCACCCGGATGCGGTCCCCCAGTTCGAGGGTGGCGCCCCGGGCCGCCAGCAGATCGACGTCGCCACGGCGGATGCGGGTGACGATGGCGCCAAAACGCCCACTCAGATTCAAATCGACCAAGGGGCGACCGGCCACCTCCCGGTTCGAGACGACGATGCGCCGGTAGTCGAACGCGCTGCGGTCGTCCTCCAGGTGGCCGGGTGTCCGCTCCCCCAAAAAGGCGATCACCGGGTCCAGCAAGTCCTCGGGACCGAGGATGCTGACCAGATCGCCGGGGGCAAATCGGGTCTCGTCCGTACAGAGGATGACGGCCTCGTCCCGCTTGAGGCGGGCAAACACGCTCCGCCACCCCTGACCCGTCTTCATTTCGCCCAGAGTCTGGCGGCAGGCCTCGCCGTTGGTGACGAGGACCGTCACGTTCCGCAGGTCGGTGCCGCCGGCCGCGACCGTCTCGGCTTCCCGGGCGCTGTCCACCCGCCACAGCCACCGGGCCGTAACGATAGCCAGGATCATCCCGATCACGCCCATGGGATAGGCCACCGCATACCCGACGACGGGCTCGGCCAGCGCTTGGGCGAGGGGCGTCTCACCGGGGGGATTCCGGCGGAGCAGGTCCAGCACGCCTGCCAGCGCCGGCGTATTCGTCAGGCTGCCGGCATACAGACCCGCAACGAGGCTGCGCTTCAGGGCCAGCGCCTTGCCGATCCCCCAGGCCAGCCCGCCGGTGCTGAGCAGGACGGCGATGACGAGCAGATTCTGCTGCAGGCCCCGGCGTTTCAGCGACGACAGAAAGGTCGGACCGCCGCTGAGGGCCGTCGTGTAGACGAAAAGCACGAGGCCGGCCTGATAGACGATCTCGGGCAGACCGAGGGCCGGGTCGAGGGCGCCGCCGGCCAAACCGACAAACAGCACCGCCGCAATGCCGAGGCGAACGCCCCAGAGACGCAGTTGACCGATGGCATAACCCAGGGCGGAAACGGCGAACAGGACCAGAAGGGGGTTTTCCACGAACAGGGTCATCATCGTTCCGAGCGGTGAAAGGGTTGCAGGCTGCCAGCTACAGCCTATCATACCGGTCCATCCGGCTGGCCGCTCGGAGGATCGGGCGGTCTCACCCGTGCCAGGCGGCCCCGGCCGTCAAAGGGCCGGGGCCGTGCCGGTCAGACTCCTGTGGCCTGCCGGGGCAAAAGGTCTGCTGCCGTGCCTGCAGCGGGCACAGTGCCGTAGTTCGCCTGGAAGTTCTCACTGAACAGGGCTGCGACTTTTTTGGCCTGGGCATCGTAAGCCGCCCCGTCGGCCCAGGTCTCCCTGGGGATCAGCACGGCCGCCGGCACGTCCGGACAACTGGTGGGCATGGCGAGGCCGAAGACGGGGTCCGTCACCATCGGCACCGTGTCGAGGGTGCCGGCCATGGCGGCATGCAGCAGGGCCCGGGTCCACTGGATCTTCATCCGCGTCCCGACACCATACGGGCCGCCCGTCCAGCCCGTGTTGACCAGCCAGACCTTGACCTCGTGGGCGGCGATCCGCGCTTTGAGCAGTTTTGCGTAGTCCTGTGACGGCAAGGCCATGAACGGGGCCCCGAAACAGGCGCTGAACGTTGCCTGCGGCTCCGTGACGCCCTCTTCCGTACCGGCGACTTTGGCCGTATAGCCGGACAGGAAGTGGAAAATCGCCTGATCGGGGGTGAGTCGGGCGATCGGCGGCAACACGCCGAAGGCATCGGCCGTGAGCATGAAGATGTGCTGGGGATGACCGGCCATGCCGTTGCGGATCACGTTCGGCACGTGGGTGACGGGGTAGGCGGCCCGGGTGTTTTCGGTCAGCGAGGCGTCGTCCAGATCGGGCTGGCCCGTGGCGCTGTCGTAACCGACGTTTTCCAGGACCGTGCCGAACTGCCGGGTCGTCTGGTAGATCTCCGGCTCGTCCGTCGCCGACAGGCGGATGGCCTTGGCGTAGCAGCCGCCTTCCAGGTTGAACACGCCCGTTTCGCTCCAGCCGATTTCGTCGTCGCCGACCAGCTGCCTGGTCGGCTCGGTGGACAGGGTCGTCTTCCCGGTCCCGGACAGGCCGAAGAAAATGGCGACGTCGCCCTGCTCACCCACGTTTGCGGAGCTGTGCATCGTCAGGACGTCCAGCTGGGGCAGCAGATAATTCATCATGCTGAAGATGGATTTTTTGATTTCACCGGCATAGGCGGTCCCGCCAATCAGGATCAGCCGTTCACCGAAATGGAGGACGATGAAGGCTTCCGAATGGGTGCCGTCGATCTCCGGGATGGCCTGGAAACCAGGCGCATGCAGCACCGTGAAGGGATGCTCGCCGGAAGCCGTGTCGCCGGGCTCGCCCTGCAGGAACATGTTGCGGGCAAAGAGGCTGTGCCAGGCCGTCTCAGTGACGACCCGGACGGGCACCCGGTAGCTGGGGTCGGCCCCGGCGAAGCAATCCTGGACGAAGAGGTCCCGGCCCTGGAAGTACGCCAGCATGCGGCGCCGCAGCCCTTCGAACTGGGCGGGCTCCATCGGGCGGTTGACCTTGCCCCAGCCGACATGGGCGGCGCTGCTGGGCTCACGGACGATGAACTTGTCGTTGGGGGCCCGGCCCGTGTGGGTGCCGGTCCGGACGACCAAGGGGCCGTGGTGGGCGAGGCGGCCCTCCCGCCGGCTGATGGCCTCTTCGACCAAAAGCGGGGTCGGCAGATTCCAATAGACGTGCTTGATATTCCGGATGCCGTGATCTTCGAGGGTATGCTGGGCCATGGGGCACGCTCTTTCTGCTATTGTCTGCAGTTTAGCGATCGGCCCACGGATGCCTACCCGGGGAACCTACGCATCTTGTCGTTCCGGCCGCGTCAGCGTCGTCTGCGTATCGGCACCCGTTTTTCGGATGCTGCACACCCGTCAGCTGATGACGGTGGCCTGGGGCGGCGTGGGCACGCCGGTGGCCGCAGCCACCACTTTGGACTTGAAGACCAGCACCGGGCAGGTTGCATGGTTGACGACGTAATTGGCCACACTGCCGATCAGGAGACGCGCCAGCGTGTCGCGGCCATGGCTGCCCATGACGATGACGTCGACGTCGAGTTCCTGGGCGACGGCCACGATCGTGGCCCCCGGGTCACCCTGGGTGGTCCGGTAGGACACGTCGGGGCCCTCGCCCAGGATTCGCCGGGCATCGGTAATCGCCGTGGCGGTCGACGTCTCCTGCAGATGCGGGTCAACGAGCACAGGGCCCATGACCCCGCCGACGTTGAGCAGGCCACCGGCAGGCATCGGCTCGACGCTCAGCACCACCAGGGTGTCCGTCGGATAAAAGGTCCGCACGCGCCTCACAGCGAGCTGTGAGCAGTGAGCCCCGTCGGTGACGATCAAGACTTGCATGGTTCCTTGCCTCCCGTAGCCACAGTGAATGGTCACCGCTTGTTGGCACCGTAGCTGAGGGGATCCGGACCAACATCCGGGTAAACCGCCGATCATCACGGCCGGCTGCAGGGGGAGGGCGAGCGGCCGGCTGAGGCAGGCGATCAGTGTCGGGTATCCGGGACATCTCCTGATGTGGAGAGCGGGATACCAAGGTAACGTAGTCTTACAGGCGCAACGGGGATCCCGTTGCCGGTAAGGAGATCACGATCATGCAGGTATTGGTCGCCACAGACGGTTCGGAATGCTCAATCCTGGCGTTGCGGGGGGCCCGTTCATTTTTTCCCGGCAGTACGATCACAGTGCTCGCCATCGTCCCGCTGGGTGCAGTCAGCGTCGCCGGGGCGGGACAGCTCATGGCCGAGCCGTACTTCGCCGACAACCGCTTTGAAGAGGAGCAGGCCGACACGGCAATTGCCGGAGCCAAGGACTTGTATGGCCACGATCCTCAGGTGTCCTACTTCAAGGTCACGGGCGATCCCGGCGCCACGATCGTCAGCCAAGCCGCCGAACGCCACAGCGACGTGATCGTGGTGGGCACCCACGGACGCAAGTTCCTGGAGCGGCTCCTCGTGGGCAGTGTGGCCACGTATGTGGTCAATCACGCCACCTGCCCGGTCTTCGTCATGCGCGACAAACCGGCGCCGTCAAAGCCTCTGTAACGGCAGTGCCGCCGACCCGTCAGACGGCTAGTGCAGCATTCAATCTAAAGATCGGCAGAGCCAGCGAACAATCAGCCCCGGTGGCAGTCTGAGAGGACGTCACCGGGGTCATTGCGTGCATGAGAGACTGCACCATCTTGGCCATCAGTGCCCTATCCGCCAACATCCGAAACTCCCTTTTAGGGTTGGTTCGGAGCGCACGCACGTCGCAGGCAGTCGCCACCTGCCTTTTTAAAGTCTGGCCGAATTAAAGCCCCACAAAGTCGTGCCATCGCTGAACCGGCCTGAAGACGATCCCGACTTAGACGCCTGTGTACAGGCCCTGTGTGACCTCTATCTGCAAGCCCCCGACCTCGACCAGCAAGGCGTTCACGGCTCAACCAGCTCGAGCTCTGGTTCGGCACCCTCGCCAGAGCCGTCCTGCGGCGAGGTTCCTTCGTCTCCCTCGACGCCCTGACCAACGCAGTCCTGGCCTTCATCCGGTCCTACAGCCAGAAAGGTCAGGCCGGATGCTGTCCTATCGGGCGGCATCCACGATGGCGATGACGTCCTTGTCGATGCGTTCGGCGAGATCCTCCAGGCCGCTCCCCGGGAACAGCATCGCCATCAGGGCCGGCCGCAGGGCGCTGATGCGGGTCTGGCCGGATGCCGTGTAGACGCTGATCTTACACGGCAACATCAAGCCGGCATGGATCTCCACTTCGAGGACCTCCCAGGCCATACTGGCCTGGCAAATCTCGACAATCGAGTAAGGGGCCCGCTCAAACCCCTTGGCGGCGAGGGTGGCGGCGACATCGTGCACGTGCAGCACCCGAAAGCCGTGGGCCGCGGCGGCGGCCCCGACGGCCGCCACCGCTGCCTCGAAGCCCTTGTCGGAATCCGCCGTGTAGTACCAGTGCACTGCGGTTGTCATCAGTGTCCTCCCAAGGGATGGACCGGCACCCGTGATGGCCGGCCATACTGTGTCTCACTCGCTGGATCAACCCCGCTGCGACTCAGCGGTGATGCCAGCGCTGCCGAGCCGGCTTTGGGCCCGTGACGGGCGGGTCACGCCACTGGTCCACAGTCTTGCCCGATTCCCTGACATGACGGTAGGCCCTGACCTGCGGCTCGGTCACCGCAGCGCCCTTGTTCCCCCAGGCGTGCCCCACGTAGGTGATCACGGCTGCCACGGCCGCATCGGACAGGTACGGCCGATCGCCCTTCATCACGTTGTTGTAAGCCTGGTCTTTGACGACGACCTTGCCCTTCAGCCCCTGCAGCACGATGGCGATCCGTTTGGTCGCCGGCGCCGTCATGTAGTCGGACCCGGCCAAGGGAGGCACCCGACCGGTGATCCCCTGGCCGTTCGCCTGGTGGCATTTGGCGCAGTTCGCCGTATAGATGGCCTGACCACCGGCAGGGGGCGCCGCCTGCGCCTGCGGTAGCGCCGCCCAGGCTAGCAGTGCCGCCGCCGGTATGATTCCGATGAAGGTCCAACGCATCTTATGGCCCCGCTTTCTCTTGCTGCCGGCATCCCGGAGGAGCGCCGCCCGTCAACCGTTCTTCAGGATAAAGGATGGTCAGTGGGCGGGCATCCGTACAAACCCACCGGCCGCCTGGCCCCTTGCCTCAGCCCCGGTCCGGCGGCAGCGCCAGCTTGCTGAGTTTGGCCCCCACGGTGGCCACCGCGACGCCCGCCCGGAGGGTCGCCC
>JACMPN010000448.1 GCA_014377495.1 Candidatus Sericytochromatia bacterium | reverse complement strand
TTTCGGCCCGGACCCCGCTGACGCCGCCGCCAGACTGCCGGTTTCATACTGCCGCACAAGGCCCACCGAAAGGTGGGGCTTGTGCTTTGGCGAGCCTTGCGGCAGCATGGGCCCTAGTGGTGTGTTGTCGGCGTTTGTGACGGTTTGACCGTTGGCACCAACCCAAAATGGGGTCCAACGACTGCGGCGTTGCGGCTGGATACGAAGCAAGCTGCAACGCCGGTTGTTTAAGGCCCTGTGGCCTGCCGTGCGGGCCCGCCGTTTAGAGGATGACGCCATGTTCACCGACCCGACGATTCCCGATCCCCAGACGACGAGCCTGGCCGTTTACACCTTGTCGGACTCGACCGGTGAAACCGCCGAAGCCGTCGCCCGGGCCGCCGCCAGCCAGTTTCCGGGTCAGCGTCTGTCGATCGACCGTTTGCCCCGGGTCCTTGAGGTCGGTCAGATCCCCCGCATCGTCGAGCGTCTGGCCCAGCGCCAACCCTGTCTGATCGGGTACACCTTCGTCGTGCCGGGGTTCCGCGAAGCCCTGGAGACGGCGGCCAGCCAGCACGGCATCCCCTGCGTCGACCTGCTCGGCACCCTGATCCGCACGATGGGCAGCATGCTCGGCATGCAGCCAAGTCCGCGCAGCGGATTGCTGCATACCCTCGATGCCGAGTACTTCGCCCGCATGGAGGCGATCGAGTTTGCCATCAAGTTCGACGACGGCAAGGATCCCCGCGGCTTGCTGGCAGCGGACATCGTCCTGACGGGCGTGTCCCGCACCTCGAAGACGCCCACCTGCATGTATCTGGCCCAGAACCGCGGCATGCGGGCCGGCAACGTGCCCCTGGTCAAAGGCGTCGCCGCCCCGCCGGAGATGTTCTCCCTGGAGCGTGGCCGGGTGGTCGGGCTGACCATCGATCCGGCCCTCCTCTACGAGATCCGTGTCGCCCGCCTGGCGGCCATGGGCCTGCCCCGCTCGTCCGACTATGCCAAATTCGAAAACATCCTCAGCGAACTGCAGTACGCCGGCGACATCATGCACCGCCTTGGCTGCCCGATCGTCGACGTCTCCCACAAGGCCATCGAGGAAACGGCGAGCGAGATCCTCCTCCTCCTTCGTTAACCGGGTGGGACGACCGCTGGTTGAAAACGATTTGGTTACAGCAACACGGCGCTTGCCCGCTGTGATGCCGTGGTGGCCTGGCTGGGATCGTCCCGAAGTCGGTGACCGCACGGCTGGTCAAGTTCTGGCCCCGGCCGGCGTAACGCCGCGTAACCGGGGGCTGGGTGTTACGATACCTGTCACTTTGCCGGTCCGGTGCCGCCGTTTGGCGCTCTGCCCCGACGGCGTGGTCGGCAGAGACAGCGGATGCTGTTTCGCGGTAGGAAAAGGGGAACCATGAGTTTCGGTGCGTTTTGTCTGGTCCTGCATAGTCATCTGCCCTATTACCGCAAGGCCGGCAAATGGCCCTTCGGTGAGGAGAACCTCTTCGAGGCGATGTTCGGGACCTATCTGCCGCTGCTGACGGCGTTGGAAACCCTTGTCAACGAAGGCTTGCGCCCACGGGCCACGATCGGCATCACGCCGATTTTGGCCGAGCAGTTGGCCGATCCCTACCTGCAGGACGGTTTCGTCGAGTGGATGGAGCGGATGATCCGTGTGTCCCGTGAGGATGCGGCGGCGTTCCTGTTGACCGCAGAGCCGGACATGGCCGTCCTCGCCGACCTGCACGCCGAGGAGTTCACCGCCGTCCTGGCCACCTACCGCCGCATGGGCCCGAACCTGCTGATCCCCTTCCGGCGCTTTCACGAGCTGGGGGCCATCGAGCTGATCACCTCCGCCGCCACCCACTGCTTCAGCCCCCTCGTCGGGGAGCCCGCCGCCGTCGCCGCCCAGTACGGCCTGGGCGTGGCCACCCACAAGCACCATTTCGGGGTGCAGCCCAACGGCTTCTGGTTGCCCGAATGCGCCTACAAGCCGGGGATCGAGACGGCCATCGAGGCGGCGGGACTGAAGTACTTCCTCGTCGAGAACACGGCCATCGAAGGCGGCAAATCGGCCGGTGCCGCCATCGGGGCCTATGCCGGTCTCGCCGCTCCCCCGACCGTGCGTCCGGAAACGGGGCTGTCCACCCTTGAGCCCTATCAGGTCGCCGGCAGCCGGGTCACCGTCTTTGGCCGCCACCGCCGGGTCGGCTACCAGGTCTGGAGCGCCCACACGGGGTATCCCGGCGATGGCGTCTACCGGGAGTTCCACAAGAAGCATTCCCACTCCGGCAACCGGTACTGGCGCCTTGAGGGGCGCAACGTGGAGCTGGCCGACAAAGGTCCTTACGATCCGATCGTCGCCCGCGAGCATCTGGAGTCCCATGCGGATCATTTCATCGGTGTCCTGCACGAGGAATTGAAGGCCTATCAGGCTGAGCACGGCATCGAGGGCGTGCTGGTCGTCCCCTTTGATACCGAACTGTTCGGCCACTGGTGGTACGAAGGTGTCGACTGGCTGACGGCCGTCTGGCGCCGGCTGGCCCGGGCCGTGGATGTGCGTCCGATGACGCTCAGCCAGGTCGTGGCCAACCATCCGGCCCAACGCAGCATCACGCTGCCGGAAGAAACGTCTTGGGGCGCCGGCGGCAATTACTGGGTCTGGAACAACCCCGAAGTCGCCTTCATGTGGCCGTTGATCCATGCCGCCGAGCATGAGATGGACGCTCTGGCCAACGACTATGCCGATGCCACGGGCCTCGTGGATCGGGCCCTTACCCAGGCTGCCCGCGAGTTGGTCTTGCTCGAGAGCAGTGACTGGCCGTTCCTGGTGACGACCGGACAGGCCGGAGTCTGGGCCAAAGAGCGCTTCGAACTGCACCGGTCCCGGTTCCACGTGTTGGCCGAGGCCATCCGGGCAGGTACCCTGACCGAGGCCGTCCTGGCCCCGATCGCCGCCGAAGATAACCCGTTTTCGGAGATCGACTGGCGCCGATACCAGGGCCAGCGGGCCACCGCCTCCGCCAGCGCCTGATCGTTGGCATCAGCCAGGGCACGTGAGTTAATCACGGGCCCTGGCTGAGGCCGGTGGTTTTACGGCGCTTCGATGAAAACGACCTCTTCCGTGCGCCGGGGCGCCTTCACCAGGTGAAACGGCGTGGTGATCACCTGGGCGGTCACCGTGCTCGAACTCGGGGTGATTTCCCGGATGTTGACGAGGACCCGATTGCCCTGGATATTCAGGCTGCCGATTTTCACTTCGTAGCCGGCAGTCAGCTGTTCGCCGGTAAAGGCGGCCAGGACCATCTCCTTGCTGAAATCGACATTCGGCCGACCCGCATCGCTGCCCCTGTGTTCCTTCCAGAGTGCCGTCCAGGCAGCGTCGTCCTTGATGGCCACCCGGCGGCGCTGGCTGATCAGACTGTCGGCACCCTGGGCGACCGTCGTCGTCTGGATCGTGCTGCCGTTCGTACTTGTGGTGCTGCCGCCGAAGGACGTTTGCGAACAACCGGTGCCGGCCAAGCCGATCATCAGGCAGGCGATGAGTAAACGGGACATGAAATCCTCCTCGAAAATGGGCTGGACCCGCAACGCGACCCGTCCGACACAAGCCCTTTTGATCATCCCACTGATTTCATCGGCCGCCCACCCGATTTGCAATACAACGCCAGGTAAAGGGCACCCCGGTGGCCATCCGTCTCGGAACGACCGCCAGGGTGCCACTCGGGCTTGCCCCACCCCGCATCAGCGGGGATCGGGACTAGCGCTTGGGCGCCGTCCCGCCTGACGTGGCTGTGCCCGTCGCCGTTGCTGACGTGCTGTTTGCCATGGGCATCGGCATCGGCGGGGTTTCGGGCGTGGCGTAACTCTGGGTGATTTTGCGCGGCCGGCTCAGGCTGAGCAATTGTCCCGTGGTGGCATCCACACGGGCCCAGGCGCCGGTGACGTAGTAACCAGGGGCAGGTGCCTGGCCGACGTTCGTGTTCATGTTCACGTTCCAGATCAGCCGGCTGGCCGTCGCCGTACCGTTCGGGTACTGCTCATTGTTCAGGTTCAGGTCCCACCGGGCATTGGCCGGCACTGTGAACAGCTCTTCTTCCTGGGGCGGGATGTAGGGCATCGGCGTCGGCCCGGCACCCGCAGGGCCGGCATCGACCGCCGTGGTCGTATTGACGCCACTGCCGGCACTGCCGGAGGGATCCACCATGGGTTTCACCGGGTAGGCAATCCCGACGCCGCCCGTCCCGCCACCCGAGCTTTGGGCTGGGTCGTTGGCCGTCACGGACTTGTCCTGGATGGCCTTGGTGACCAGGGCGATCACTTCGGCGCTACCCAGCTTGGTGCTGCCAATCTCGTTTTGCCGCTCTTTGAACGTCTGCTTGATAATCAGTGTCTGGTCGCCACCGATGACGAAATGCAGGCTTTCCCGCTTGGCCTTGGAGGCGAACTCGAAGCGCCAGCCCGTCGGTGCGTCGTACATCGGCATGCCCATCATCGGCTTGCCGGGACTGACGGCGATGTCGCGTCCATCGGCCGGCATCGGCGAGGGGGCCAGGCCGCTGGCCGACGGCGTCGGCTTGGGGTTGATGCCGGTGCCGTCGACGTTGCCGCTGACACTGCGCAAGACAGCGTCCGGGGCCCACTCCTGGACCATGGGCCGGGCAAATTTTTCGAGGGCGTCGGCGTACGTCCCGTTGAAGGCGGGGGCCTTGGCCTCGGTCGTCGAGACGAGCTCGTACTCGGAGCCCCAGAAACCGCCTCCGCCGTAATAACCGCCCGGATAACCCGGGGCAACCATCATCGACGGGGCTGGGGCCGCCATGGGGGCACTCAGCCGGGCATCCGCTGTGGCGCCGGCCCCAGTGGTGGCCTTGCCCGATTCTTTGACCATGGTCAAGCTGCCCTGACTGGCGGGGCCAAAGGTGAGTTGACTGTAACGGGCACCGCTGGCCAGCGGCATATTGACGCCCTGGCAACCCACTAAGATGGATGCGGCGACCAACGAGGTGATCGGCAACATGATGAAACGACGCATCACAACACTCCCTTTAGAGGTGGCGCTGGTCATAACGGAACCCGGAGCCACCCGCTCTGCTTATTTCGACGGTGCCGGCGCAGGCAATGTTCCTGCGTTTCGGACAATGCAGCGTGATGGCCGGACCGGTACGCTGCGGCGCCAGTGTGCTTCACCGTCGGTCTGAGATACGGGTCACTTGACAGAAATGCCCTCGCCGGTGACTGAATAAAGATGCTGCGCTTCATGACTGAAGCCGTCAACCGGTTCCCGACCGTCACCCGCCGGCATCGGGCCACCAAGGCCGGATGCCACCTGACTGTGGGTTACACTACCCCTGCCTTTCCCTCTTGGATCTGAGATACACCATGCGCTTCACACTCGCCACGCCCCAGGGGGAAATCGTCGTCCGTCGGGCGACGCCGGACGACGCTGAGGGGATTTATCAGCTCTATCGGGCCATCTATCATGGCGAATACACGCTGCCGATCGTCAATCTCCGGGCCGAGCGGGCTCTGGCCCTGGCGGATCCCGACTGTTATTGGCTGGTCAACGAATTTGAAGGCCAGATCATCGGCTCGGTGATTTTCCAGATCGACCGGCGGACCCGTAACGGCAAAGTCTCGGCCGCCGCCGTCCTGCCCGATTATCGCCGGCTGGACCTGATGTTCCACTCGATCGGGGCCGGCATCCAGAAGCTGCTCTTCGACGAGCGCCAGTGCGACGTCGTCTACGCCACGACCCGGACCCGCAGCATGGGCCCTACCCGCCTGCTGCGCAAACTGAAATTTGTCAGTCTCGGGCTCTTTCCGAACGTGCACCGGCTCGCCGAATACGAGACGCACGGCCTGATGGCGTTCTTCCACCCGGAAGCCTTCGCCATCCGCCGGATGACGCCGCACCTGATCCCGGAGATGGCCGGCTTCTATGACATCGTCCGCAGTGGCTTCGGCCTCGAAGCCGCCTACGTCGAAGCCAATGACGGCCATCTCGCCATGGAAATCGTCCGGGGTGAAGACGTCAACGCCGAATTCGAGCGGTTGCGGGACGCCGATCAGTTGCTCCTGCAGTGTTTCCCCTTTCACACGCCGAACTACATGTTCCGGGCGACCACGGGCGGGAACATCCGGGCCTTTCTCACCCGGGACGGCAAGGACGGACACGCCTCGCTCGTCGGGCTGCAGGTGGACCGCCAGGACATGATCCACATCGCCCATATCCTCGATGTGATCTTCGAGTTGGGACACGACATCGGCATCGATTATCTGGAGATGCTCATCCCCGCCTATGAGCCGATGATCCAGGCAGCCGCCCTGCAGGCCGAGTTCCTGCCCTGCGGCTATTTCCCCAGCTTCGAGTACTCGGAAGGGACCCGGCTCGATTACATCGTCTGTGCCCGGACGACGCTGCCCCTGAATTTCGCCAACGTCCAGATGACGCCCCGGGATCGCCGGTTCCTCGATGTGTATTTGAAGAACACCGAGTTCCGCAACCTCGTCGTCAAGATGCACGCCACGGGGCCCCTGGGTCTCGACGATTGACGATGCGGGACTACCTCGACGATATCGAACGGGCCCCTGCCGAAGAGCTGGGCTCGATGGCGCTCAGCAAGCTGCAGCGTCTGGTCGAGGTCGCCATACAGGGTTCCGCCTTTTACCGGCGCCGGCTGACTGGCCGACCGATCGAGAGCCTGGCCGACATCCGGCTGTTGCCGGTGATGACCAAGCATGACCTGACGCCGCACCTGCCACCGGTGTCCCACGAGGGCCTGACGGGGCCGATGACCGGCGCCTATGTCTTTCGCAGCGGTGGCACCACGGGGGATCCCAAGTTTGCCGTCTACAGCGCCGATGAGTTCCGGCGTTATGTCGAGCTGTTCAAACGCACCTATTACGCCGCCGGCCTGCGCCCCGGCGACCGGGTGGCGAATCTGTTTACCTGCGGCAGCCTGTATGCCAGCTTCATTTTCGTCAACCGCATGCTCGAAGAGATGGGATGTCTGAATTTTCCCTTCACCACGGGTGCCAACGCCGATCTGGTCGTCGATTACATCCAGCGGTTCAACATCAACGTCATGGTCGGCTTTCCCTCCTGGCTGCTGGAGATCACGGCCCGCCTGGAAGCCGCCGGCGTCAAGGAGATCCGCAAGATCTATTACGGCGGTGAGCATTTTTATCCCGAGGAGCGCCGCCACCTGCAGGAGTCACTCGGGGTGCAGATCATCGCCTCGGGCGGTTATGCCGCCGTCGACACGGGCATGATGGGGTATCAGTGCTGGGCGACGAGTGGGTCGGTCCACCACGTGCACGCCGATCACATGATCCTGGAAATCGTCCATCCGGCCACGCATGAGCCGCTGCCGGACGGCGAAGAGGGCATGCTCCTCGTCACCAACCTGGACCGCCATCTGGCCCCCGTCATCCGCTACGAGATCGGGGATATGGCCCGGATTTTGCCGGAGCCCTGTCCCTGCGGGCGGACGACCCCCCTGTTCGAGCTGCTGCGGCGGGGCGACGATGTCCTCCGCATTGGCTATGCGAACGTCACTTACGGCGAGATGCTGGACGCCCTGGGCACGCATCCCGATCTGACGTCCAACATGCAGATGACCAAGCGGCGGGTGAACGGCAAGGACGACCTCACGCTGGTCATCGAGGCGCGTTTGGATGCGACCATCTTCAAAGGTTTGGCCCGCAGCCTGCGGCACCTCGTCCTGAAGACGAAGCCTGACGTCGGCAAAATGGTCGATACCGGTTACGTCCACAACCTGACGGTGGAGATCGTCACCTTCGGCAGTCTGCCGCGCATGCCCGTGACGGGCAAAATCAAGCGGACGATCGATTTGAGCTTTGCCGATGGCGCGGCCGCCGCTTTGGCAGCCGACAACGCCGAAAACCACGAAGCGGGCACCTGACCCGCGTTCGCCCCACGTTCCTGTACCGGTGGCGAGAAGGAGATCAGCATGGACCAGCATCCCGCCCTCGACCGACTGATGTCGTGGGCCGATCCGTTTGACCATCCGGCCACCGACGGGGTTTTTTTGGCGGCGATGCAGGAATCCCTCGCCTGGCATGATGCCCATAACCCCGTTTACCACACGCTCTGCGAGATGGCCGATTTCCCCCCGGAGCGGTTGCAGACGTTCGATCAGGTCTCCCAGGTGCCCTGGATCTTCGTCAACGTCTTCAAGCATCACGAACTGCTCTCCGTCCCCCGGGAGGCCGTGGCCCTGCACCTGACGAGCAGTGGGACCAGCGGCCAGAAGAGCCAGATCTTTTTCGACCAGGGCAGCATGGACCGCGGTCTCGACATGGTGCGGCGGTGTTTCGATGCCTTCGGGCTGGTCAATGAGGCCGAAGAGGTCAACTACCTATTGTTCGCCTACGATCCCGAAGAGGCGAAGCACGTCGGCACGGCGGCCACCGATGATTTCATCACCGGCTTCGCCAAAAAGCACCGCACCTATCATGCCTTGCGCTGGAACGCCCGTACGGCCGCTTTCGAGTTCGACCTGGAACGCACTTACGCCATGCTGCTCGATTTTGCCGCCGAGGGGTATCCGGTGCGCATCCTGGGTTTTCCGGCCTTTTTGCACCGGCTGCTGGCCCATCACCGTGAGCAGGGCGGTCAACCGCTGTCACTGGGCCTCCGCAGCTTCGTGCTGACGGGCGGTGGCTGGAAAACGGCCGAAGACGAGCAGATCGACAAACCGGCGTTCATCGCCGAAGTCTCGACGCTGCTGGGCATCCCGCCGGGCAACCTGCGGGACGGCTTCGGGATGGTCGAGCACGGTGTGCCGTACATCGAGTGTGAGGCGCACCGGTTCCACGTGCCCGTCTACGCCCGGGCCTACACCCGAGACGTCGCCACATTGGCCCTTTTGCCTTTGGGCGCCGAAGGCTTTCTCCACCTGGTGACGCCGTATCTCTACTCGATGCCGGCGATCTCGCTGTTGACCAGTGACATGGCGGTGATCGGGGCGGACTGTCCCTGCGGACGGCCGACGACGACCGTCGAGCTGCGGGGCCGGGCCGGGACCCGCAAGAACAAAGGCTGTGCCATCGCCGCATCCCAACTGCTCAAGAGCCTCTGAGCTGGGGCGGCACCGGTTTCGGATCGGTGAATCATCGGTGGCCAGTGTGATTTACCCGATGGTATCCCGGTATGAAAGGATTTAACATGGAAACGTCTCCCTACCCCCGATTGATTGCAGATCGCCAATAAACCATGAGCGTTGAATTTCTCACCTACGGCATGGAACTCAAGGTCCCGGCCGGCACGCCGCTCTTTGACGAAAACATGGTCTACGGTCAGGACGAGGTGATGATCGCCTACATCATCGAGGGTGAGGTCGGGGCCTACCGCAAAGCGGGCGGTGAGCGTTACCTGGAGATGACTTACAAGGCTGACGACGTCCTCGGGGCCGATGTGGTCTACAACAACAACAAATCCCTGACCACTGCCGGCGCCATTGCGGACACCCGGTTGTATGTCTGGCCCCAGGAGCAGTTCGAAAACCTCGTCGGCATGAATATCGAGTTTGCCGTCAAAGCGATCAGCCAGCTCAGCAAGCGCCTCCGCATGCTCAACCACAAGCTCAGCGGCATGCTCACCCGCGACGCGTCGAGTGCCAGCCCGCAGGCTTATTTTGATCAGGGTCTGGAGTCTTTCAACGGCAAAGTCTATCCGGAAGCGAAGGCCAACTTCGAACGGTTCATCGAGGCGCACCCGGACCATCTGCTCGTGCCCCGGGCCCTCGTCTTTCTGGGCATGCTCAAAAAGCTCCTGCAGGTCAATCAGGCCCACGGTCCCAGCCTTGAGCAGGTGTCGGACACGGAGATCGACCAGGACGCCCAAGTCCAGTTCGGGCTTTACCAGCTGGCGTTCAAGGGCATTGGCGGCCTCATGGAAAAGGAACTCGCCAAGTACATGCGGGTCTACGAAAACACCCAGGTGTTGTTTTCGGAGGGTGATGACGGCGACGAGCTGTTCATGATCATCTCGGGCAAGCTGCGGGTCACCAAGGTCATCGACGGGGCCAAGCGCAACCTGGCCGTGCTGAGTGAAGGCGACCTGGTCGGCGAAATGGCGATCTTCGAGAACAAGCCGCGCTCAGCCACGGTGGAAGCCATCGGCAAGACGGAAGTCCTCGCCTTCAACCGGGGCAACTTCAAGATGGTGTTCCAGTTGCATCCGCAGTGGACGATCCAGCTGATCGAGAGCTTTGCCGCCCGGATCAACGCTGTCTATCACGAGATCGGCAAAGCCAATCACCTGGCCAGGGTGATCGGCTAGGCGCATCCGCTTGGTGCCGCGACGGATGAGCGGCAAAATGGCTCACACCGAATCTGTCAGCAAAAGGATAAGTCGCCTTAACCTGAGCCCTGTTTCGCCGAAATGGTGCAAATGACTGACACGAAAGTGATAGATGCCAGCCGGAAATGCGAGTCGCGGAACCGTACAGGAAAGCCCGGATTACGGCCGTAACTTAACCATCGCCCTGTCTGATCCGGCTTTGATGAGGCAGTTGGACAAGCGACTGTTCAAAACCGATCTGACGATCGCCACCCGGGTGACTCCAGCCGAGGCCTAAAAGCGCCAGGGCGGTTTGTGGCAACGGTTGAAGGATCGGGCCACCAATCTCGTGGTGCCCCACTTCGCTTGATCGGACGATGGGCGAGCCGTGAGCGGCGCCGACGTCGACTGGCGATCGGCCCTGCCGGACATCCCCATGCGGCGCGCAACGTCGGAAGTCTCACCGCCCAGACCCATAGACGCAAACGCAAGGCCTGCAAGGCGCATGCCTGCTTGTTCCTTTCCCGTCAGCGGGAGTGGTTGGGTGAGGGTGTTCAGTAACAACGGGGTACAGGTGATCTGGAGTCCGGGCAAACAGACCGCCTGAGGCGCCGCTGCCGCCCGATGGCAGGTGGGGGATTCACAGGAGTCCCCCACCTGACCTCTCCAC
>JACMPN010000447.1 GCA_014377495.1 Candidatus Sericytochromatia bacterium | reverse complement strand
GTACGCCCATACCGTGCTGTTGTCGGAGAGCGTCGTCAGCAAGTCGCCTTCGCCCACGAGGCTGCCCTTACGGACTTGAAAGCGGCCCATGAGCCCGTCGAAGGGGGCGCGTATCTCGGTCTGCTGCCGGTGTGTGTTGGCGAGGGACAGCGTCGCGTTGGCTCGGTCGACCCTGGCCTTGGCCAAGGCAAGCTCGCTCGGCGCCACGATGTTCCGTTTGGCCAGCATCTCGGTGTTTTGGTACTCGATCTCGGTGAGTTTCGCCTCTGCCGCTGCCTTGCCGACTTCAGCCTGGTAGACCAGGGGCATGATCTGGAACATCTTCTGTCCACTGTGGAGCTGCTGTCCTTCGTCCACGAAGATGCTCTGCAGATAGCCCCGCTCGATGGCCCGCAGCTCGATGTGCTGAATCGCCCGGACTTGGGCGACGTATTCTTTCGTCAGTTCGGTGTCTTTTCGCAGCGGACTCGTCACGGCGAAGGTCGCTTTTTCCTCTTGCGCGTGGGGCTGCTGCCAGCAGCCCCACGTCAAAAGGGCGGTGAAGCAGACGAGGCGTAATGGGGTTCGGGACATGATTTCTGCTCGATCCGTGACAAAGATGGATGTGTTCCCACGGTCTGAATCCGGGCGAATGCCGGTTCGACGCAACTGTAGGACATCGTCAAATAGTTGGTTGATGGGCCGCAGCGGGCGGCAGGGGTCGGATGTCCGGGCGGGGCAGGCAGGGGTGGGGTGACGCGGGTCGCGTGGCCACGTCCTGCAGCGCAAGCCGGAGGGTCAGCTGCGGGGCGGGGCCCGGGCGGCGTAGGAACGGCCGTCGAGTTGCAGGGACGTCGCATTGGGCGCCCGGGGCTGGATCGGGCTGAGGGCGGCGGCTATGGCACCGGGGAGGCTGGTGACGAGGGCGTCACTGTCGTCCTCCCCATCAAGGGCGATGGGACCATTGTCGACGGTTTGGTCGGGTTGCACCTGCCAGCCGAGCTGACTCAGGGTCACGGTCGTGGCGGGCTGGGACTGGACGGTGCGCTGAACCACGACTTGGGCCGGCCGGGCGATGCGGGTTCCGGAGGCGGGCAGGATGCCCGAGAGGGTGGCCAGCAGCCAGAGAAACGTGACGAGCACCTGCAACTGCAGGCCCCGACGTCTGGGCACCGGCCGACGGGCGCCATCGGTTGCCATGACGCGCCCGGGCATCATGACTTCCACCGTCGGCGAGCCCGGAACAGCATGCCTTCTCCTTTGGGTCGCTCTCACATCGAGAGCTGGTTGGCAAGTAACCATAGGTCTCACGTCCTTGGCAAGCCAAGCGGCCAATCCGTGTTTTGTATGCTGGTCAATTCAGAGACCATCGGTGGCGGGAGACCTTGCTACGCCGGCCGAGGCGCACTGATCCAGGCAACGCTGTCAGTTCTTGACGATCAGGCAGGTGACGACCCCTTTGAGGGCTGCCCGGGTAAACGCCAGCGCTGGGGTCTCGGCCCGTGACTCGACTGCGCCAATGACACACGTGATGCGGACAACGAAGCCTGACGGGGAGTCGGGGGCGACATTGATGTGGAACCCGCGTCCTTCCAATAGGCCGATGGCTTTTTGCGCGTATGCCCAGTCCACCGAAACGGGCCAGAGGATCGGTTCATTGCTGATGCCTCCCCCTTTGACCGGCACCACGTAGGCTGCTTGTCCGAAGGCGGCGATCCCGGGCTTCCAGTCGAAGACATGGTGCAGCAGCAACAGGTCGGTCTTGGGGCCCGGTGGCGACTGGTCGGGATCAAAGTGACGGTTCACGGGCAATCCTCAGGGGGACGGTTACAGGCACGATCCTCTCACGTCCTAGTCCGGCGAGGCTCCGGGAATGACACGGATGCCCGCAAAGGCTGACTGTGTTGGTCGACCGTTATCCAGCCCCGTTGACCTGAGGGATTGGACATTTCTAGCTACAAACGATAAACTGATCTTTGTCTATTCTTAATGAATAACCCGAGGAAGCCCATGCAGCGTCCGATCCGATCCCTGCGCTTGGCCGTCAGTGCCGCCTTCCTCGTCGGGATCGCCGGCTGTCACGCCCCCGTGTCCCAGATGGTTTCGCCCGGCGTCACCGGCGCCAGTGCGACGGCCAAGGCCACGTGGCTCAGCTATCCGGATGCGCCGACGGCCCGCTACGGCGCCACGGCGTTGCCGAACGGTTTCACGATGTACACCATCGGTGGCCAGGGCGCCGGCAAGACCCCGTTGGCGACGTTCGAGACGTTCTTCACGTTCGACAAGTGGGAGACCCTGAAGCCGATGCCGACGGCACGGTACGGTCAATCCGCCGTGATCATCCCGGCCGACCGGATCTTCGTCACCGGCGGCACCAGCGGGGCTGGCCCGTTGAACAAGACGGAAATTTACCGCACGGACACCAAGACCTGGTCCACCGTGGCCCCGATGCCGACAGCCCGCTCCGGTGCCGCCGCCGCCGGTCATGGCCTGATGGCCTACGTCGCCGGTGGCGATACCAACGGCAAGGTCCTGAACACCTTCGAGGTATTTGACGGGACGACGATGGCCTGGCGGAAACTGCCGGACATGCCCAACGCCCGCACCGGCGCCGTCTCCGCCATCCTCGGCGATCGCCAGTTCGTCGTGGCTGGTGGTTTTAGTGAAGCCGGTCCGACCGGATCCGTGGATCGCTGGGACACCGAATTGAAGAAGTGGACGACGGGCGCTCCGATGCCGACCCCCCGGGTCAATGCCGGTTTTGCCATCTATGGCAACCACCTGTTCGTCATTGGCGGCCAGACGGCGGCTGGTCCTTCTGCCGTCGTCGAGTCCTATGACCTGGGCACGAATACCTGGACAATCCGGCAATCGCTGCCCGTGGCCCTGATGGCCCCGACCGCCTGCAAGCTCGGCGAACGGATGGTCGTCACTGGTGGCCGGACGAGCGGCGGGACGCTCAATAGCAAGACCTGGGGTCTGCCGTTCCCCTTCGGCGGGAAGTAAGCCGACAGCGGCGTTTGAAAAGCGGCCCGATGATTGCCAACGGCAGTCTCGGGCCACTTTTTTGCCTAGATGCCGTGCTGCGCATAGACGCTATTTATCCACGCATTGAGACTGGGTCCCTTCCGGTCAGCCTGTTGGCCCAATGTCTGGTGCAGGCGCAGGTCAAACCGGCACTCCGGACATGGGGGAATTGTCGTGGCGCCACTCGATGTATACGATGCACGAGAAGTTCATGCGGTCGCACTTACCGGAATGGGCTTTAAAGCGTTTGCGGCAGACGCCTTTGCCCGGGGCAGGGCAGAATCAATCGTGAGGATCCGATGGGAAATCAAGACATGACGAGTCAAGGCAACCGTCCACCTGTTGAAGCGGCCAACTATTGGCAACAACGCTATGAAAAGGGGGATACCGGCTGGGATTCGGGCGCACCGGAAGGGCCCTTGCTGCAGGCGTTCCACGATGGGCACCTGCCCGTCGGCAAAATGGTCGTCCCGGGTTGCGGCACAGGCTGGGAAGTCACGGCATTTGCCGCCTTGGGCTTCGACGTCACCGGGATCGATTTCGCTGCGGCACCGTTACAGGCGCTGCAGGCCCGTGCCTCCGCCGAAGGCCTCGCACCGACCCTGCTCCAGGCGGACATCTTCGCCCTCCCGGACACTTTGAACGGTCAGTTTGACAGCGTCCTGGAATTGGCATGTTATTGCGCCATCGCTCCTGAGCAGCGGGACGCCTATGTGACGGTGGTCGACCGGCTCTTGAAACCTGACGGCATGCTGGTCGGGATGTTCTACACCAATCCAAACAAGGTCGGCGGACCTCCGTTCAAGGCCACGGTGGAGGAGATACAAATGCGGTTTGCGCCAGTGTTCGCCACCGTGGACCTGAGGCCGTCGGCGGATGGTGAATGGCACCTTGGTCTTTGCCACCGAAAAGGACTCCGGCAATGACTGGAAGTGGCAGTACCCGGCAGTGCCAGACCATCCGCAGCGGCGAGCGAGGTCAAGCAAGCCTCCCGGCCGGCTTTGTCAAGTGGTGCGAGCAAGGTTTCAGGACACGTCTATCTGAAACACCGCCCGTGTTGCGTGCGCCCCTGCAAGACGCCCCTGATCGCCACGACGATCGCGATCCCGGGACTACGCCTTGGGCGGCTCGAAGCTGAACATCCATTGCACACCGAACTTGTCGGCGAACGAGCCAAACATGGCACCCCAGAACATCGCCAGGAATTCCGCCTCGATTTTTCCGCCCTCTGACAGTGCCGCAAACAGCCGATGGCCTTCCTCTTCGGATTCCGGATAGAGCGAGATGTAGAAGTTGTTGCCTACCGTCAGCTGTTGGCCCATCAATTCGAGGGCATCTGTCGCCATCAGCATCATGTTTTCGCCGAGCGGCAGGGCGATATGCATGATTTTATCGCTGACTTCACTGGGCAGCGGCGGACCGTCGGGGATGTCCCGGAAGCGCCGGAGGGCCGTGTAGTCACCGCCGAAGACGGACTTGTAGAAGTCAAATGCCTCTTCGGTGTTGCCGTTGAAGTTTAGGTAAATGTTGGCTTTAAACATGGAGGAGCTCCCAATCAAGGCGGGACAAGCGGTATGTTAGCCTAACATGGCGACCATAACCAGCCACATCCCGTATAAATCCCCCTGCATGCGGCATTTTCGTGCTTACAACCATGAATCCGCCTGGCCAGGGGACGACAATCGGATCAGTGGGTCGATACAAATCCTGCCCTACACCGGCTGTTGGGAGCCTGAGTCGCTCGCTGTGGCTTGCGGCCGCTCCCTTGTCCCGATCATCTGCAGTGGTCATGCGGATCGAGCCCCCAGTATAATTTCCGTTTGTTCTATCGCAACACCGAAATCGAGCCCGCCTCAATGTACCCTCACCCGAGTCAGTCAGAGCCTTCCGCCAACGCATCGCACCAGAACTTCTCGGAAATTCTGGACACCATCTCAGATGGGTTTCTGGCGGTGGATCAGACCTGGCAGATTACCTTTGCCAGTCCGAAAACGGCCCTGCTGCTCCATTGGACTGAGGACCAGTCAGGGACTTCTCTGTGGTTGGGCGTGCCCGATTGTCTGGACACGCCTTTTGGGGCGGTCTGCCGGCGGGTTATGTCGGAGCGTCGACCGCTGACGACGGAGTTTTTCGATCAGGCCCACAGCAAATACCTGATGGTCAGTGTGTACCCCATGGCGGATGGGCTCGTCATCACGTTTAACGACAACACAGCCCAACGGCGCACCGAGATGAAGTACCACAAACTGGAGGAGGCCGATCTGATCGGCCTCGTCGTCACGAGTGGCACAGGCCGCATCAGCGAGGCCAACGATGCCTTTCTGAGCCTCATCGGGTATTCCAGGGAAGACTTCGCCGCCGGCCGCCTCGAATGGCGGAATTTGACCCCTCCCGACGCCCTTCACCTGGATAACGAGGCCGTCCGGCAGGCGATGTCCACGGGCCGGTTCAAGCCTTTCCGCAAGAACTACATCCACAAGCAGGGTCATCTGGTGCCGGTCTTCCTCGGCGGGTCCCTGCTGGACAGTGCCGAGCAGGATGCCATCAGTTACGTCCTCGACATGTCCGATCAGAAGCAGGTTGAAGATCAATTGCAGGCGGCCTTGCTGAGCTTGCAGGTGGCACAGGCGAACCTGCTACATAACGAAAAGATGGCGTCCATGGGCCTGATGGCTGCCGGCATGACCCATGAAATCAACAACCCGATCACCATCATCCAAGGCCATCTGGAATTTCTCGAATTGATCGTCGAGGACCTGGGACAGGTCTGGCAACAAATCGACAGGATCGAACTAAGTGAGGCGTCCGCAAAGCTGATCGCTGAGGCCAAGGCCAGGGTCAATTACGAGCGGACGATGGCGAATTTGCCAATCACGATCGAAGCCGCCCTGACTGGCTGCAAACGGATTCGCCAGATCATTGCCGACCTGCGGACGTTCAGTTTGGACGTCAATCATCAAGCAATCTCCTCTGACAAGTTCACCGATGGGTTGCTCGCCACGGTGAATCTCGTCCAAAGCCAGTTTCGGGGTCGGGTGGATTTTGTGGCAGAGTTTGACGATCTCCCCGATCTGCTGGTCAATGGCGGCCAAATCAATCAGGTTGTCACAAATTTGTTGATGAATGCCGGTCAGGCGACGTTGGGCACGGGTGTGGTCCGACTGCACACGGCCTTAAGGGACCAAGAGATCGTGATCAGCATCAGCGATGAAGGCATTGGGATCATGCCGGAAATTCAGAATAAAATCTTCGATCCGTTTTTTACGACGAAGCCGATCGGTGAGGGGATGGGGCTGGGTCTGTCGATCTGTTATGCCGTCGTTCAAGCCCATGGTGGTCGGATTGAAATGGAGTCGCAGGTCGGTTGCGGTGCGGCGTTCCATGTCTACCTGCCGGTTTCCGGTTTGGGCCGTGTGACTGCGGTGCCAGCGACGTAGAGTCGGCTGGCCAAGGTTGGGCGGGTGTCTGGCCGGATGGCGACGTTACCAGAGCAGGATGGCATCGTCCGGGGCGGCGGGGACCTCGGTCGGTCCCAGGCGGAGCTGTTTGCCCTCGATGACGGCGATGATCGCCTCGGCCACCCCCCGGGCCTGAAAATCAGGGTGGACCCACATGCCGCCAGCAGCCAGGGCCAGTATCTCGCAATGCAGAACGGCGCCACCACTTGGTCCGCCATCGGAGAGGCGGTCACCGGAGAGCAACTCCGGCATGGCGTCGTCACTGTCGCAGCAGATGATATGGTCCAAGTCGCTGAGCAACTGCCAGAGGGTTTCTTCGCTGCAGGCCACCATGGCGCCGTGGCAAACGACGTAAGGCAGGTCTTTCATCGTCGACCGGAGAATGATCGCCCCGTGCGGGTGCCGTTGGGCCTCGCCAAAGCTGGCCAGACGTTCGGCCGTGCCGCTATCGGCAAGGACCATCGCCGCCATGTCCGAGTCCGAGACCGTTTCACTGTCCTGGTTCATCGGGGACTCCTGACGGGGGGGCGGCAGGCACTACGGCAGGCCAAATCATGAAGTCTCGATTGTACCAAGCGGAAGGGGCACATCCCCTGGCGGCGGTCGGTCGGCAAGCCGCTGGGGCGGCCGGCAAGGCGATGAATGTCGACATTTTTATTTCAGGCAGCCCCCCAAGGCTGATTTCGACCCACAGGCTCGTGATGTTCCGGTGTTTCATAGAGCGTGCGGGCGTTCGGTACCTCCTGTATTCACCGTCCGGACCGCCGCATGGCAGGAAAGTTACCTTGAAGGCACCCGCCAAATCGGCCCGGATCATGCTGGGCGCGCTGTTGTTGCTCAGTGCCATTCCCGCTTTGGCGGGCATGTTCCGCTTGTTCCAGTTGACCTCGGGGGCAACGGTCACCCCCGACAACGCCCGCTTCTTCGCCGCCCCCCTGCCGGTGGCCCTGCATATCGTGGGCGTCGTCCTGT